>SBHJ01000142.1 GCA_006226465.1 Alphaproteobacteria bacterium
CACGCGTTCATGGATTCCATCCCGATCAACAACACAATGGCCACAGTTTTTGCGCTGGTACTCTATTTCATGGACCGCAAAAACGGGGCGCCTTGGCTAGTAGTGAGCGGTTTCCTAACGGCCCACTCGCTGATGTGGTTCGCGCCCTATTTTGCGTTTCCGGCAAAAACTTTGCAGCTCTACGCGCTCATCCCACCAAACCTAGGCCTGATGGTAGGGCTGCTGGCGGGGATTGCCGTGACCTATTTTGGATGGAAGGCGGGAAGTCCGCCAGAGCGCCGTGACGCCCAAGCTGTGCATGCTTGAACAGGTCCTTGCTAGGTTAGGACAATGATTGTGTCCGCAATTGGGTCGTTAGTGGACGTTTGTATCGTACTGCCGGAATGCAACGACAGTGCACTCAAGTTGGCCGGGGAAGCCAAAAGCCTCCAAGCCCCTCACTCCGCAGCCTGAACCATTTGCCCGGCCATGTCATCGATATGCGTCATGGCGAGTTTGCCGCGCACCACTGCAAAGGCAAGCTTACCTTCGACCAGTTCGAGCGCATCGCGCCCAAATACCTCGTAGCGCCAGCCCTGCAGCACGGGCAGGTCGCGCACCCCGGCAGCGAGCGCCTCCATCTCTTCAGCACGGGTCAGCAGTCGTGCGGCGACATCTATCTCGCGGGCGCGGATCTTGAGCAGCAGCTTGAGCAGGTCTGCCACCAGCGCGCCCTCCTTGCCCAGCGGGGCGCCACGCTTGGCCTTTTCGGGCATTTCGTCCGATTCGAGCGGCTCGGATTTTTCCAGAACCTTCATCAGCCGCTTGCCGATGTCATTGTCGCGCCAGGCGGATGAAAGACCGCGGACCTTGGCAAGATCGGCCTGCACCTTGGGTGGATGGCTGGCGATATCGGCAAGCGTTTCGTCGCGCATGATTCGCCCGCGCGGAATATTCTTGTGCTGCGCTTCCCCTTCGCGCCAGGCGGCGAGTGATTTCAGGCGGCCAAGCACGGCAGGATTGCGGCCCGACAGGCGAATACGGTGCCATGCCTCGTCCGGATTGGTAATGTAATTGCTCGGATCGGCGAGCTTTTCCATCTCCGCATCGAGCCACACGCCTCGTCCGGTCTTGATAAGCTTTTTCAGTAGCTTGGGGAAGATTCTTGAGAGATGAGTTACGTCGCCGATGGCATATTCGATCTGCCGATCGGTCAGTGGGCGGCGGGACCAGTCGGTAAATCGCGCACCTTTGTCCACCGTAATGCCCAGCCAGCTTTCGACGAGGTTGGCATAGCCGATCTGTTCGGATTGGCTGACCGCCATCATCGCGATCTGCGTGTCGAAGATCGGATGCGGCGTCTTCCCGGTCATATTGACGATGATTTCGACGTCCTGCCCGCCGGCGTGAAAGACTTTCAGCACGTCTTCATTGTCGCACATCAGGTCTAGCAAGGGGGTAAGGTCGATGCCTTCGGCCAGCGGATCGATCGCGGCAGCCTCGTGTTCATTGGCGATCTGCACCAGGCACAATTCGGGCCAATAGGTGTTTTCGCGCATGAATTCAGTGTCGACCGTGACATAATCGCTTTGCGAAAGGCGCTCGCACAGCTCGCTCAGCGCCTCGGTCGTGGTAATCAGATCATGTATCTTCATCTGTCATTTCATCTCTGTGAGCGGAGTACCGCCCTCGGGCAAAAGCCCATTTGGAAGGTGTGGCACCTTGACAAAGCCACCCTCTTCCCCTGTTAGCGCGCGCGTTACCCGCGCTTTGCGGTGCACGCCCTGTTTGTTTGGCCGCGCCCATAGCGCCATAGCTCCGAAATTGGAAAGATTTTAGATGCACGCGTATCGTACCCACAACTGCGGCGCCTTGACGAAGGAAAATATCGGCGAAACCGTCCGCCTGTCGGGCTGGATTCACCGTAAACGCGACCACGGCGGAGTGCTGTTCGTCGATTTGCGCGACCACTATGGGATGACGCAGGTTGTTGCCAAAGAAGGCAGCGAGTGGCTGGATCTCTTGGACCACATGCCAAATGAGTCTGTGCTAACAGTCACCGGCGAGGTCGTGTATCGAGGTGACGATGCAGTAAACCCTAAGCTGGCGACTGGCGAAATCGAAGTGGTTGCGGACGACGTAGTTGTTCAATCGCGAGCCAAGGAACTGCCGTTGCCGGTGGCGGGTGAACAGGAATACCCGGAGGACATCCGCCTCAAGTACCGCTTCCTCGACCTGCGCCGCGAGACACTACACAAGAATATCATGACCCGCGTGGCGGTGGTGTCCGACATGCGCGAGCGGATGAAGGCGGCGGGCTTCAACGAATTTTCGACCCCGATCCTCACCGCGTCTTCGCCCGAAGGCGCGCGCGACTTCCTCGTGCCGAGCCGCATCCACGCGGGCAAGTTTTACGCGCTGCCGCAGGCGCCGCAGCAGTACAAGCAGCTGCTGATGGTTGCGGGCTTCGACCGCTATTTCCAGATCGCGCCGTGCTTCCGCGACGAAGACCCGCGCGCTGACCGCCTGCCGGGCGAATTCTACCAGCTCGACCTGGAGATGAGCTTCGTCACCCAGGAAGAGGTGTGGGACACGATGGAACCGGTGATTGCCGGGACATTTGAAGCCTTTGCCAATGGCAAACATGTAACGCCTTCGGGCAGCTTCCCGCGTATTCCCTATGCCGAGGCCATGCTGAAGTACGGCAGCGACAAGCCTGATTTGCGCAACCCGCTGATCATCACTGATGTCACCAGCCACTTTACGACCTCGGGCTTTGGCCTGTTCGAAAAGATAGTCGGTTCGGGCGGCGTGGTCCGCGTTATCCCGGCGCCGAACACGCACGAGAAGAGCCGCAAGTTCTTCGACGACATGAACGACTGGGCGCGCAAGGAAGGCTTTGCCGGCCTCGGTTATGTCACCTGCAAGGGCGGCGAGTTCGGTGGGCCGATCGCCAAGAACCACGGGCAGGAAGGCATGGAGGCGCTCTATGCCGAGCTGGGCCTGGGCGAGAACGATGGCTGCTTCTTTGCCGCCGGCAAGGAAAGCGACGCCGCCAAGCTGGCGGGTGCTGCGCGGATTCGCGTGGGTGAGCAGCTGGACCTGATCGACAAGGACCGGTTCGAGCTGGCCTGGATCATCGATTTCCCGTTCTACGAATATGACGAGGACGAGAAGAAGGTCGATTTCAGCCACAACCCCTTCTCGATGCCGCAGGGCGGGCAGGAAGCGCTGGAAACGCAGGATCCGTTGACGATCAACGCCTATCAGTACGATCTGGTCTGCAACGGTTATGAAATCGCTTCGGGCTCGATCCGTAACCACAAGCCCGAAACCATGGTCAAGGCGTTCGAAATCGTCGGCTTGTCAAAGGCGGATGTGGAAGAACAATTTGGCGGCATGTACCGCGCATTCCAATATGGCGCCCCACCGCACGGCGGGATGGCCGCGGGCGTGGACCGGATCGTGATGCTGCTGTGCGGCGCGCAAAACCTGCGCGAAATCACGCTCTTCCCGATGAACCAGAAGGCCGAAGACCTGCTGATGGGTGCGCCAAGCAAGCCAGAGCCAAAGCAATTGCGCGAGCTACATTTGCGCGTCGTAGAGCCGGTCAAGAAGGAAGGCGAGGGAGCATAAGTCCAACCGCAAGGTTGCCTATGCCCCTTGCGCTATCCGGATCGCTTGATTAGGGCGATTGGCGAGTTTGAAACCCCCAAAGCAAGAGGGACAATTATGAGCGATACTGCCGACCGCGTGCAGAAGATTGTTGTCGAGCACCTTGGTGTCGAAGCCGACAAGGTCACCCAGGAAGCCAGCTTCATCGACGATCTGGGCGCAGACAGCCTCGACATCGTCGAACTGGTTATGGCCTTCGAAGAAGAATTCGGCGTGGAAATCCCCGACGATGCGGCTGAGAAGATCACCACCGTGGGCGATGCCACCAAGTATATCGAAGAAAACAAGGGCTGATCACGCCCAATGGCTTTCGCTGCCGCCCGTGCGGTGGCATTTTGCAGGCCCGACCCGTTAACGGGCCGGGCCTGTGGCATTTTCGCGGAGATAGTTGAATGCGTCGTGTCGTCGTAACCGGAATTGGCCTCGTCACCCCTTTGGGCGGAGACGTTGAAACCAGCTGGCAGAACCTGATCGCCGGCAAGAGCGGTGCCGGGCAGATCACCCGTTTCGACACCGAAGGGCACAAATGCACCATCGCCTGCGAGGTGAAGCCCAAGGATCACGAATGGGGATTTGACCCTGACAAGCGCGTCGATTTCAAGGTCCAGCGTCAGGTCGATCCGTTCATCATCTATGGCATCGACGCCGCCGGGCAGGCGCTCGAGGACGCAGGTCTTGCAGAGATGGATGACGATCTCAAGCTGCGTACCGGCTGCTCGATCGGTTCGGGCATTGGCGGACTGCCGGGGATCGAAAGCGAATCGCTGGTGCTGGCGGAACGCGGTCCTGGCCGGGTCAGCCCGCATTTCGTCCACGGTCGCCTGATCAACCTGATCAGCGGCCAGGTTTCGATCAAATACGGGCTGATGGGTCCGAATCACGCCGTGGTTACAGCGTGTTCGACCGGCGCACACTCGATTGGCGATGCTGCGCGCATGATCAAGGATGGCGATGCCGACGTGATGCTGGCGGGCGGCGCCGAATCGACCATCAACCCGCTGGGTGTGGCCGGTTTCGCGCAGGCCAAGGCGCTCAACATGAGCATGAATGACCGCCCGACCGAGGCCAGCCGCCCCTATGACAAGGATCGCGACGGTTTCGTCATGGGCGAGGGCGCGGGCGTGGTCGTGCTCGAGGAATATGAGCATGCCAAGGCGCGCGGCGCCAAAATCTATGCCGAAGTGGTCGGCTATGGCCTGTCGGGCGATGCCTATCACGTCACCGCACCGCATCCTGAAGGCAAGGGCGCGGAATTGGCCATGCGGATGGCGCTCAAGAAGGCGGGAATGGAACCGGGCGACATCGACTATGTCAACGCGCACGGCACCTCGACCATGGCTGACACGATCGAGCTGGGCGCGGTGAAACGCGTGCTGGGCGATGACCTTTCGGGTGCATCGATGAGCAGCACCAAGTCCGCTATCGGGCACCTTTTGGGCGGCGCAGGTGCGGTTGAGGCGATCTTCTGCATCCTCGCAATGCGTGACCAGATCGTGCCGCCGACGCTCAACCTCCACAATCCGGACGAGGGAACCGATGGCGTTGACCTTGTCCCGCTCAAGGCCAAGCAGCGCGAAGTGCGCGCCGTGCTCAACAACAGCTTCGGGTTTGGCGGCACCAATGCCTCGCTGGTGATGAAAAAGGTCGACTGAGCATGAAACCGCGCAGCCGGCTTGTCGCGGCACTGGCTGCGCTGCTGCTGGTATTTGGGCTGGTCGCGCTGGTCGAGCCGTTCGGCACCGCCACGGTCGAGCAAGAGAGCACGTTCATGGTGCCATCTGGATCGACGCTGACCTCGGTTGCGCAAGAGCTGGAAGAACAGGGGCTGATCTCCTCGGCGCGCGGCTTCCTGCTGCGCGCCAAGCTGTTTGGCGGTAGCACACCGATTCAGGCTGGCGAGTTCAAGCTGACCCCCGGAATGAGCCAAGGCGACATCCTTGCCGCATTCCAGAATGGCGATGTGGTCAGGCGTTTCGTGACGGTTCCCGAAGGTATGCCATCGGTCATGGTTTACGACCGGCTGATGGCGGAACAGCGGCTGACCGGCGAGATTGATGTCCCGCCCGAAGGTTCGATTCTGCCCGATACCTATGATTTCGAAAGCGGAGAAAGCCGCCAGGCGGTGGTTGAACGGATGCAGGCGGCGATGGATCGCTACCTTGCCGAGGCATGGGGTAACCGCAAGCCGGGGATCGCGGTCGATACCATGCGCGAGGCGCTGACGCTCGCTTCGATCGTCGAGAAGGAAACCGGCAAGCCATCGGAACGGCGCATGGTTGCAGGGCTTTATTCCAATCGCCTGCGCCAGGGGATGATGCTGCAGGCCGATCCGACGATCATCTACCCGATCACGCAGGGCAAGCCGTTGGGACGCCGCATCCGCCAGTCAGAGATTTCAGCAGTAAACGGTTACAACACCTATACCCGCGTTGGCCTGCCCGAAGGGCCGATCACCAATCCCGGGCGCGAAAGCATCGCGGCGGTGCTGAACCCCGCGAACACCAACGCGCTCTACATGGTGGCGGATGGCACGGGCGGGCACAAATTTGCCGACACGCTGGACCAGCACAACGCCAATGTCGCCGAATGGTACCG
>SBHJ01000041.1 GCA_006226465.1 Alphaproteobacteria bacterium
AGCACGAAGTCCTTCACGAAACGGCCGCTGGTGATGTCGGCCAACACGCGCTTCATTTCGGCCTTGGTCTCATCGGTGATGATGCGCGGACCGGTCTTGATATCGCCGTATTCGGCGGTGTTGCTGATCGAATAGCGCATGTTGGCAATCCCGCCTTCATAGAGCAGGTCGACGATCAACTTGGTTTCATGGAGGCATTCGAAATAGGCCATTTCGGGCGCGTAGCCGGCCTCGACCAGCGTTTCGAATCCGGCCTGGATCAGGTGCGTGATACCGCCACAAAGGACCGCTTGCTCGCCGAACAGGTCGGTCTCGCACTCTTCCTTGAAGTTGGTTTCGATAATGCCGCTGCGACCGCCGCCGACGCCGCTGGCATAGGCGAGCGAGATATCATGCGCGCTGCCGCTGGCATCCTGGTGGACCGCGATCAGGCACGGCACACCGCCGCCCTTGAGGTATTCGCCGCGCACCGTGTGCCCGGGGCCCTTGGGCGCAATCATGATCACGTCGATGTCAGCTGGTGCCTCGATCAGACCGAAGTGGATGTTGAGGCCATGCGCAAAGGCAAGGGCGGAACCTGGGCGCATATTGCCCTTGAGGTCGTTTTCCCAGATTGCCGCCTGGTGCTCGTCGGGCGCAAGGACCATCAAGATATCGGCCCATGCGGCAGCGTCCTTGTTGCTCAGAACTTTGAAGCCGGCGTTCTCGGCTTTCTTGGCGGTGGCAGAGCCTTCACGAAGAGCAATGGCCACATTCGCAACCCCGCTGTCGCGCAGGTTCTGGGCATGGGCGTGGCCCTGGCTGCCATAGCCGAGCACGGCGATCTTCTTGTCCTTGATCAGGCCCAGGTCGGCATCGGCGTCGTAATAAACTTTCATGTCTTCTTCCTACGTCACCCCTGCGCAGGCAGGGGGCCAGATGAATTCGCAAGCTTGCGAGAGGTTGGATAGGCTCCTGCCTTCGCAGGAGCGACGAGTTTTTTCTACAGTCGGGTCAAGCTCCCTCAACCCCGCGCATCATGCCCACCACGCCGCTGCGACCCACTTCGACCAGGCCGAGCGTGCGCATGAGGGTAACAAAGTTGTCGATCTTGTCGGGCGAACCGGTCAGTTCGAACACGAAGCTCTCGGTGGTGGTATCGACCACGCTGGCGCGGAATACATCCGCAATACGCAAGGCCTCGACCCGGGCTTCGCCCGTGCCTTTGACCTTGATCAGCGCCAGTTCACGTTCAACGTGCGGCCCAGCCTCGGTCAGGTCCACCACCTTATGAACCGGAACGAGCCGTTCAAGCTGCGCCTGGATCTGGTCGATCACGGCAGGTGGGCCATTTGTCGCGATGGTGATGCGGCTGACGGCGTGGTTTTCGGAAATGTCGGCTACGGTCAGGCTGTCGATATTGTATCCGCGCGCGGTGAACAGTCCGGCGATCTTGGCAAGAATCCCGGCTTCGTTGTCGACTGTGATGGTCAGGACGTGCCGCTCTGCGGCTGCAGCTGCAATTTTCATCATGTCCGTTCCTACACCAAAGCCTTGGCTTCGTCGTCCATGGTGCCTTCGACATGGTCGCCATAGAGAAGCATTTCTGTGTGTGCCGCTCCGGATGGGATCATTGGGAAGCAGTTCGCTTCCTTGGACACCAAGCAATCGACCATCACCGGCCCGTCATGCGCCAGCATGGCTTCGATCCCGGCGTCGAGCCCGGCTTCGTCCTCGATCCGGATACCCTTCCAGCCATAAGCTTCGGCCAGGCGGACGAAATCGGGCAGGCTGTCCGAATAAGAGTTCGAATAGCGGCTCTCATAGGTCAGTTCCTGCCACTGGCGGACCATGCCCATATATTCGTTGTTGAGAATGAACACCTTCACCGGCAAGCGATACTGGCTGGCCGTGCCCAGTTCCTGGATGTTCATCTGGATCGATGCCTCGCCCGCGATATCGATCACCAGGTCGTCCGGATTGCCAAGCTGCGCACCGATAGCGGCCGGCAGGCCATAGCCCATGGTGCCGAGCCCGCCGCTGGTCAGCCACTTGTTGGGATCGTTGAAGCGAAAATACTGCGCCGCCCACATCTGGTGCTGGCCAACCTCAGTCGAAATGATCGGGTTGCGAGCATGGGTTAGGGCGTAAAGCCGCTCAACCGCCTTCTGCGGCATGATCAGATCGGACTTTTCCGGATAAGCAAGGCATTCGCGTGCACGCCATCCGGCGATCCGCGCCTTCCATTCGCCCAGGTCGCGCGGCTTTCGATCACCCCAGACCTCGATCATCTGTGCCAGGACCTGGGCACAATCGCCCTGGATCGGCAGGTCGACGTGTACTGTCTTGTTGATCGATGCCCGGTCGATATCGATGTGGATTTTGGTCGAATCCGGACTGAAGGCGTCAAGCCGCCCGGTCACACGATCGTCGAAGCGTGCGCCGACGCAGAGCATCACATCGCACTTGTTCATCGCCATATTGGCTTCGAATGTGCCGTGCATGCCCAGCATGCCCAGCCAATCAGGGTGATCGGCAGGGAAGGCGCCAAGGCCCATCAGGGTTGAAGTAATGGGCGCACCGGTCAGGTCCTGGAGCTGGCGCAACAAGCGGCTAGCCTCAGGCCCGGAATTGATCACGCCGCCGCCCGAATAGATGACCGGCCGTTCAGCCTTGGCCATCAGTTCCACCGCGCGCGTGATATCCGCGCTCGTGCCGGTTAGCAGTGGCTCGTATCGGTGCTTTGCCTCTCCGTTGGCGGCGCGGCTGAACGACGGAACGGCGACCTGCACATCCTTGGGAATATCGACCACGACCGGGCCGGGCCTGCCAGTGGTGGCAATGCGGAAGGCTTCCTCAAGCGTCGGCTTGAGGTCTGCCGGGTCCTTCACCAGGTAGTTGTGTTTGGTGCAGTGGCGCGTAATGCCAACCGTATCGGCTTCCTGGAAGGCGTCGGTACCGATCAGAGGCGTCGCGACCTGACCAGTGATCACAACCAGCGGGATGGAATCGAGGAATGCATCGGCAATGCCGGTAACAGCATTGGTCGCGCCGGGGCCGGAAGTGACGAGAACTACGCCTGGCTTGCCCGTTGAACGGGCGTAACCTTCGGCCGCATGGGCCGCGCCAGCTTCATGGCGGACGAGGATGTGCCGGATCCGCTGATCGCCGAACAGCTCATCGTAAATCGGTAGTACGGCACCGCCGGGATAGCCGAACACAAATTCGACCCCCTGTTCGACCAGGCAATCCACCAGGATCTTTGCGCCGCTGCGCTCCTGCGCCACTATCAATTCCTTCCGTATGCGCACCCGAAACGGGCGGGCTTTAACAAAAAATGCGGCCCGGTGCAGGGACTAATGCACCGAGCCGAGGTGGGCTCTCTATGCGTTCGAATCTATCGCGTCAACCGTTAATGTTGAAATAAAGATGCGAATATTGCTTCAATATTGTATTCTTGTGACGTCATCTGAAGCCAGTTTTCCGGTGGTTGGCGCCTGAACCAGGTGTACTGGCGCTTTGCGTAGTTGCGGGTCGCCTGTTGTCCAGCAGCGATAGTTTCCCCACGCGAAAGTTCGTCTTTGATCATGGCGGCAATTTCCGGAACGCCGATAGCTCGCATCACGGGAAGTGAATCGGATAGGCCGCGTGCCAGCAGCAGTTCGACCTCCTCGATCGCTCCATGATCGAGCATGATTTCGAACCGGCGATCGCATCGCTCGTAAAGCCATTCGCGGTCCGGCAGCAGGACCAGGGGATGCAAAGTAATGTATTCGCCGATCCCGCCTTCCTTTTCCCTTTGCCACTCGCCAATGGTCACACCAGTCGAACGAACGACTTCGAGCGAACGCGATATCCTCTGGCTATCAGCCGGATTGAGTTGCGCGGCGCGTTCAGGATCTTCGAATTGCAGGGCTGCGTAGGCGCTAGCGGTCGGCATCTTGCGAACCTGGTCACGAATGACGGGATCAATTGCCGGTATTTCGGCAATGCCATCGATCAGGACCTGCAAATACATCCCAGTGCCGCCGCACAGGATCGGGATCGCACCCTCCGCATGCAAAGCAGCGATCTCGACCTTAGCGGCAGCAGCCCACTCGGCCGCCGAGCACGCATGCGCGCCATCCCAGGCGCCGAACAGGCGATGCTCCACCCCGCGCATGTCATCCTCTGTCGGGCGCGCGCTCAATATTCGCAGATCGGCATAGACTTGCGCGCTGTCGGCATTGATCACAACCCCGCGTTTGCCTCGCTTTTCCAGTGCCAATGCCAGCAAAACCGCCAGATCGCTCTTGCCGCTGGCGGTTGGCCCTGCGATGAGCGCCACCGGTTTCTTGTCGGGAGTGTTTCCTTTGCCCATCGCGCGGCTGATAGCAGGTTTGAAGAGCTGGTCACCCAACCTTGAGGTAGAGCTGAGCCAAATACGTGAAGCGGGCTTGACGGCTGAGCTTTGTGACGAAGCGGATGGGGTACTGACACTGGCGATCGAAGGCGCGGACCACCTCGCTATCGCCGACACTCTTGATGAGGTGTTCGCCCCAGGTGCCTGCCTGGTTTCCTCCAATATGCCGCAGATACCGCAGTTGTTTGTTTCCGATATGGATTCGACCATGATCGGACAGGAATGCATCGACGAGCTGGCCGATTTCGCCGGGATCAAGCACCAGATCGCGGCAATTACCGAGCGAGCCATGCAGGGCGAGCTCGATTTTGAGAGCGCATTGCGCGAGCGGGTGATGCTGTTGCGCGATCTGTCCGAAGGCGCGATCCTTGAATGCTTAGAAACGCGCATCGAGCCGATCCCCGGCGCGAAAACGCTGGTCGAAACCCTGAAAAGCAAGGGTTGCCGGACAGTCCTGGTCACCGGCGGGTTCCACCACTTCGCCGATCCTGTGGCCGCAGGCCTTGGTTTCGACCGCGTGGTTGGAAATCGACTGGTTGTAGAGAACGGCTCGCTAACGGGTGGCCTGCACGAGCCGATTACCGATAGCGCGGTGAAGAAGGCCGTCCTGCTTGAGGAATTGGCGGAACTGGGTGAGGGAGCCGTTTCACTCGCAACCGGGGATGGTGCAAATGATATCCCGATGCTCCAGGTAGCGGACTATGGGTTTGCATTTCGGGCAAAGCCCAAAGCACGGGCTGCGGCCAATGGCCGTATCGACCAAGGCGATCTGACGGCGGTGCTCAAGCTGCTGGGTATTTCCGAGAGCGATTGGATAACGGATTAGGCTGGCGCAACCTTTCGACGTCTCCGGCGCCAAGCCATGAACCTGATCGCCGCAGCCCCGAATGCGATGGTGGCGCCAATAATGCCTTCCTCGATCTTTCCATCCTGGAATATCCGCCCGAGATAGCTCTGAGCGAATATGAACCACAAATAGTGGATGCCGATCCGGTGGAGTGTCTTCCAGCGCGCGCCCAACGCCTTCATCGCGCCGCGGTTGGAAGTGAATGCCATAGCATAGAGCAGGGCGTAGGCGAGACCGCCGAATATCAACGTCACCGCTGGCGGCGTTTCGCCAAGGGTCTGGAACAAATAGAAGATACAGACCAGATGCACACTGTGGCTCATGGCAAAGCCAAGGCCGATCCAGCGGCGCTTGGCCAGGAGCCACTTGGACCAACCGATTTCGGCGAGTGGCCGAGCAACATAAGCCAAGATCAATACGGGAAATCCGACCCTCGCGGTGTAGCGCGTGGCGGCCGACCATTGGTCTTCAATCCCCTGATGAAGGGCGAAGCCCATATAGGCTGCGCCCAACCCAAGCAGCAATCCCAGCCACATTGGCCAACGATGCATGTGTCGCCCTCCCCGAGTGATGCTTACAGCCAGCTGGCAATCTGCCCAAGCGGCTTCTTTTTGAGAGCATGAGTTGGCACGCTGGCATCTTTGCTGGGATGGCCGACCACAACGATCATCAGTGGCTTTTCATGATCCGGCCGCCCGCAAATATCGCGCAGGAATCCCATGGGCGAGGGGGTGTGGGTGAGGGTGGCGCAACCCGCCTCGTGCAACGTGGCGATCAGCATGCCGCAGGCGATCCCGACACTCTCAGTTACGTAGTAGTTGGTCGTCTTGCCGTCTTCGTCGATCCCGCCCTTGCGCTGGGCGAAAACGACGATCAGCCACGGTGCGGTTTCGAGGAATGGCTTGTCCGGATCGGTCCCCAAAGGGCCCAGGACCTCCAGCCATTCGTCGCTGGCCTTGCCCGCATAAAACGCACGCTCTTCTTCCTCCGCAGCTTCGCGGATGGCG
>SBHJ01000115.1 GCA_006226465.1 Alphaproteobacteria bacterium
ATGCATCTCCACACGCCAGCCGGCCAAGCGGTAAGCGCCATGGCTGATGGCCTGTTGCCGCATACTCAGACCGCAATGATCGCACTCCACGATGTCGCCTATCACGAGTATGAGGGGATCGCGACAGACCTCGAAGAACGCGAGCGGCTGGTCGAAGACATGGGTGACAAGCATGCGATGATCCTGCGCAACCACGGCACGCTGGCTATCGGCAAGACCGTGGGCGAATGCTTCCTGCGGCTCTATTTCCTGGAGCGGGCCTGCGATGCGCAGGTCAAGATGCTCTCCGCCGGTCGAGATGGACTACACAATCCACCGCAAGGCACACCCGAAAAGGTCCAGGGCCAAACTTCGTCAGACGGAATGGGCGTGGTGGCCAATATGCTTGCGTGGCCGGCATTGCTACGGAAACTTGATCGAATCGATCCAAGCTTCAGAAATTGAAGACCGTTAATCTTCCTTGGGAAGCTGTCTTGAGATGGAACGCAGGGCCTTCGGCGGTTGCATAGTCGCGTGCAATTGTCTGAATAAGGGCTGTGAGCGCAGGCACTGAATTAGAACCAGCCTTTGTCATCAAGGCGCAGGATATCTTGGCGATCAACTATCTCGCCAATGATCACCCGCGCCCGCGCAGAGTCGAATGGATCAATCGTGGCACCAACCAGGTGATGCGGCCCACTACCACGCAAATGTTGTTGCGGACTTTGTTCCAGGATGTCGAAACGCCCAGTGTTCAAAAGCTGCGCGAGACCTCTGGCCTGCGCGTGGTGCTCCGGTCGGAGCGGGACAGAGAGCTGTTCTCTTCTGCATTTGCAGATGCGCAGCAGTTGGAAGGGGAGAGCCGGCCCCACGTTGTTACTGCGGTCTTCGACGGGAAGGTCAAAGTCGACCGGGCACTATCCGAGCTTGATGCATGCGGTGCTACCGCCAGTTCGATTTCGCTTCTGTGCCGTGCCAGCCAGTTCATGGATACGGGCACCAAGTGGCCCGAAGGCCACTCGAAGCGCAGTGTTGCCGGTGCGGTCGCCGGGAGCGGATTTGCCGGTGCCATGCTTGGTATCGGTTTCCTGATGGTACCTGGTGTTGGGCCCTTGGCTGCCGGCGGTGCCTTGGCCACCTCGGCGATCAGCTCGGTCGCTTCGGTTAGCGGCATCATTGCGGCTACCGGCGGCGCCATCGCCAAGATGCTGACCGATCACGATGTCGACGGAGTTTCCGCCTCATTCTACGACACGGAAATCAAGCGCGGTAAGATCTTTGTTTCGGTCGATACCTGCCGCGCAAATCTCGGACGGGACAAGGTGATGGAGATTTTTAGCCGGCATGGGGGCCAGACCGCCGTTTCGCGCTGATGGCGTCGAACGGTCGCGCCAGCTTACCCTTCCACAATCGATTCTCCGCTACACATTGCGGGCAAGTCGGCGCATCCCCATATAATCGGCAAAGGCGCGCCCCTTTGGCCGCCGTGGGAATTGAATGACACAGAATTTTCCGCTCTTGCCGCTGCGAGACATTGTGGTTTTTCCTGGCATGGTCGTGCCGCTTTTCGTCGGGCGAGAGAAATCGGTCGCTGCGCTTGAAGCGGCGATGGAATCGAACAAGGACATTTTCCTGCTCGCCCAGCTCGATCCGGGTTGTGACGATCCAGAGCGGGACGACCTCTATGACGTGGGCGTGGTCGCCCAGGTACTGCAAATGCTCAAACTGCCAGACGGTACGGTGCGCGTGCTGGTCGAGGGTTCATCGCGTGCGCGCTGCACCGATCTCTCTGCCGAGGGCGCGCATGTCGTGGCGCAGGTCGAATTGCTTGAGCCTGAGACGGTTTCGGGCAGCGAAGTCACCGCTTTGATGCGGCAGGTGATCGAGCAGTTTGGCGAGTATGCCAAACTCAATCGCAAGCTTGGTGACGATGCCGGCACCGAGTTGGGCGAGTTCGATGATGCTGGCGAATTGGCCGACACAATTGCGGCGGCGCTCAGCGCGAAGGTATCTGACAAGCAATCGCTGCTGACCGAGAACGACCCGCTCAAGCGGCTCGAGATGGTGATGTCCTTCATGGAGGGCGAGCTTTCGGTGCTGCAGGTGGAGCGCAAGATCCGCGGGCGAGTGAAGCGCCAAATGGAGAAAACCCAGCGCGAATATTACCTCAACGAACAGCTCAAGGCGATCCAGAACGAGCTGGGCGGCGGCGATGGCGAGGACGGCGATGAGATTGCCGAGCTTCAGGCCAAGATCGACACCACCAAGCTTTCGAAGGAAGCCAAGGCCAAGGCCGAAAGCGAGCTCAAGAAGCTCAAGAGCATGCAGCCCATGAGCGCAGAAGCGACCGTTATTCGAAACTACCTCGACGTGCTGCTGGGCTTGCCCTGGGGCAAGAAGAGTCGCCTCAAGAAAGACATCGCCAAGGCGCAGGAAATCCTCGATGCGGATCACTATGCACTGGAGAAGGTCAAGGACCGGATCGTGGAATATCTGGCGGTCCAGGCACGTACCAACAAGCTGAAGGGTCCGATCCTTTGCCTCGTCGGTCCACCAGGCGTAGGCAAGACCTCGCTCGGCAAATCGATCGCCCGCGCCACGGGCCGTGAATTCGTGCGCCAGTCACTGGGTGGTGTGCGCGACGAAGCGGAGATTCGTGGCCATCGCCGCACCTATATCGGTTCGCTGCCGGGCAAGATCGTGACCAATCTCAAGAAGGCTGGCACGTCAAACCCGTTGTTCCTGCTCGACGAGATCGACAAGCTGGGTCAGGATTTCCGCGGTGATCCGGCTTCGGCGCTGCTCGAAGTGCTCGATCCCGAACAGAACAACAAGTTCCAGGATCACTATCTTGAGCTCGATCTCGACCTGTCGGACATTATGTTCGTGACGACTGCGAACAGCCTCAACCTGCCGCAGCCGCTGCTCGACCGGATGGAGATAATCCGGCTAGAAGGCTACACCGAAGACGAAAAGGTCGAGATCGCGCTGCGGCATTTGCTGTCCAAGCAGGTCAAGGCGCACGGTCTCAAGAACGGCGAATTTGAACTGACCGAAGCGGGCCTGCGCGACCTGATCCGCTATTACACTCGCGAAGCTGGCGTCCGCACGCTGGAACGCGAAATCGCCAAGCTGTGCCGCAAGAGCCTGCGTCAGATCCTCGAGAAGAAGGCTAAGAACGTCACCATTACTCCTGAAAACTTGGGAGATTTTGCGGGCGTCCGCAAGTTCAAGCACGGCGTTTCCGAAGAAGAGGCGCAGGTCGGGGCGGTTACCGGTCTTGCCTGGACTTCGGTTGGCGGCGAGCTCCTGACGATCGAAAGCGTGACCACGCCGGGCAAGGGCGAAGTCAAGACCACCGGCAAGTTGGGCGAGGTGATGAATGAAAGCGTCGCCGCAGCGTTCAGTTTTGTGAAGGCGCGGGCACCCGCCTATGGTATCAAGCCATCGATCTTCCAGCGCAAGAACATCCATATCCACCTGCCCGAAGGTGCTGTGCCCAAGGATGGACCAAGCGCCGGCATCGGCATGGTTACCTCGATCGTCTCGGCACTGACCGGAATTGCGGTTCGGCCCGATGTCGCGATGACAGGCGAAGTGACCCTGCGTGGTCGCGTGTTGCCGATCGGGGGCTTGAAGGAGAAGCTGCTCGCGGCACTGCGCGGAGGGATCAAGACGGTTCTGATTCCAGAAGAAAACGTGAAGGATCTCGCCGAGATTCCCGACAACGTGAAAAAGGGTCTCGAAATCGTGCCCGTAAGCCACGTCGATCAGGTGCTGGAACAAGCGCTGGTTTCGATTCCCGCTGCGATCGAGTGGACCGAGGCCGACGACTTGGCAAGCCAGCCGAGCACGCAAGGTGCGGCGGGAGAGGGAATGCCAACCGCGCATTGATTGCGATTTGAAATGCTGCGTCGCAGCGACTCGGAATTGCATCCAGCGGGATTTTGCCCAGACCGGCACCGGAGTGTGACGAATTGCTGCGCGATGGGCGAGTGGTTTGTCCCAATTCGCTCCATCGACCCCAAAAAGGGCGCATTTGCGTCCTTTTTGCCTTTGACACCCCGTCCAAAAAAGTCTCAATTCCCCCGCGTCCGATCCGGCGAGTCATTGAATTCGCCGAAGTCCATCTGAACGAGGGGGTTTCCAGAATGAACAAGAACGATCTGATCAGCGCGGTTGCCGATTCCAGCGGTCTGTCGAAGAGTGATGCCTCGGGCGCCGTTGAAGGCGTGTTCGATGCTATTACCCGATCGCTGTCGAACGGGGACGAAGTGCGATTGGTCGGGTTCGGGACATTCTCGGTGGCCAAGCGCAAGGCGTCGACCGGACGCAATCCGCGAACGGGCGAGCCGATGACGATCAAGGCTTCCAACCAGCCCAAGTTCAAGGCGGGCAAGGGATTGAAGGACGCAGTCAACTAAGCAAAACAGAGTCCGCAGGGAACATGAACCCCGCCAGGAAAACGGCGGGGTTTTTTGTGGGAAACTGCCTGACCCTGAATTTCAGGACGAAAGGTCGATCAAGGCTGTGGGCGCCTGCTCGGTCCGCGGCGTGATCTTCCAATTCAGCATTTGCCCTTTGGTATGTGCGCCCGGTCCCTCGTCGGTATTGTTGGCGAGGATTTTCCCATCCGTGACGATGATGAAATTTCCGTCCGGCATTGCAAGGGTTGGGAGTTTCTCGCCTTCGCGGTTTCCGGCGTCAGCCATGCCCATGATCCCACCCATCATGCCTTGCATCGGATTGCCAGCGCCCTGGGCGGCGAAGCCTGGGGCATCTACCCGAAGCTTTCCGTCCTTGCGCAATATCACCGTGACGAAACTCGATCCGACCGGCAATTTCTCGACCGTCGGGAAAGCGAAGTCGTGGGTCAATTTGCCGGAGATGCTAAAATCGACGTCGAACAATCCATCGCCGCGATGGACGACGCTGTTCCAACCCTTCTGGCGGCTCAGCTGTTCGGCGAATTCTTCAGCCGCTTCCGGGTTTGATGGATCCATTCCTCCCATCAGCGCCTTCATCTGCTGCGCTTCTTCCTCGCGCTTCATGCGGCGGGTGTCGGCGTCAGCATCCCATTCGGCCTTTTGTGCATCGATTTCCTGTGATGTACATTCACGCACCTCGAACCCGTCGTCTTCGTAACACTCCTTTGCTTCGAATTGCTCCTCGCTCTTCGATCCCATCGCGGCAAGCTTGGACAAGGCAAGCATCTGGATTTCGCCCTTGTATGCGTAGGTAAATCCGCCGTCTTTCATCAGCTCCAGCTGCGAGACGAACTTGCCGGGGGAAAGCAAGCAACCCGCAAGCAGGAATGGGATTACCAGGGCGAGTATCAGGCGAGGTTTCATGGGGTCTCCCCTTTTCATTTTGATCAATCGCGTCGTGTCGCCACAGCGTAAAGTGCAATTGCTGCAGCATTGCTAACGTTGAGGCTCTCGATCGCGCTTGAGATCGGGAGCTTGGCCAACGCGTCACAATGCGCTTCGATGTTCTGGCGCATGCCTTCGCCTTCGGCGCCGAGTACCAATGCGACAGGGCCTGCAGGCAGGGCATCGGCCAGCGTCGTTTCGGCCGCTCCAGTCAGCCCGATCCGCCAGTAGCCCGCCTCGGCCATTTCTTCCAGTGCGCGGGCCAGGTTGACGACCCGGACCCACGGTACTGTCTCCAGTGCGCCTGAAGCCGATTTGGCCAGCGCCCCCGATTCGGGCGGGGCATGGCGATCCTGGGTAATGATCGCGGCAGCGCCAAATGCAGCGGCCGAGCGCAGGATCGCGCCGACATTGTGCGGATCGGTTACCTGATCGAGTACGACCAGCGGCCTGTTCCGATCCCCACTCATGACCTCGTCGAGAAAGATATCTTCGAGCGTCTCGCACTCTAGCACCAGCCCCTGGTGCGGCGCGTCGCGCGCAACCAGGCGGGCAAGATCGGCTACATCGGCATACTCGACCGGAAAATCGGGTGGCAGCTCGCCATCGAGCGATTCCACGCCTTCGCGCGTAGCCCACAATTTGCGGTGCTGGCGCGCCGGATTCTTGAGCGCGGCCTCAACCGCATGACGACCCCACAGCCGCACATTGCCGCTGGTGGCGCGGCCCGAACCGCGACCGCCCTTCATGCGGCCGGCTCGGCCTCTCAGCGCCTTCTTCTTCGTCTTTGACATGTGTCCGCCATGCCAGCCTGTTGGCCGGAGGGGAAGGGGCTCTTGGTGGGAAATCTCGGTGGTGGACAGGGCT
>SBHJ01000087.1 GCA_006226465.1 Alphaproteobacteria bacterium
GGCAAAGGCGATTCCGATGTCCTTGATGAAATGTGGATTGGCGGGCCCCGTCGCTTTCACTGTGTCCACGAAGTCGTACCAGCCAAAGGGGTCAGCCAGCATGAAGAGACCATTTGCGATCGAAGCCAGTGCAGCCAAGGCGAGCATGGCTTGCACAAGGCGATCGATTGAGTCAGGTTTGCCATACATATTGGGATCTCCTATATCCGGATATTGAATATCTGAATAATGTGAGTCGGGCAAGAGGCAACGAAAATGCGAATCAGCAAGGGTGTCGAATGGGCCGGCCATGCCTGCGCGCTGTTGGCGCCACTGTGGCCGGACAAGGGATTGCCGCTGTCGGCGCTCGCCGAATTTCACGACTTGCCCGAACCCTATATGGCGAAACAGATGCAGGCGCTGGCACGCGCCGGGATCGTCAGCGGCGGGCGGGGCAGGAGCGGATTCTACACACTCGCTCGCTCGCCGTCAGAAATCACCCTTCTCGATATCCTGCGTGCGGTCGATGGCGAGGAACCGATGTTCCGATGCAGCGAAATTCGCCAGAACGGGCCATGCGGAGCCAGTCCTGCCGATTGCAAGTCTCCGTGCAATATTGCCGCCGGATTCTGGCGAGCAGAGCAGGCCTATCGCGACAGTCTGGCGCGAGTCGATCTTGCCGCGGTCGCACGCTCGGTTGCTGCGCAACTGGGTTCGGATAAGATTGCCCAGGCTGGAGAATGGGTAGAAGCGAACGTGCGGACGCGCACTTGAGCTAGTATCGCTGCCAGCGCGCAAGCATAAGTACGAGCACTGCCAACAGGAGATAGGGCACGGACATCAATGCAAAGAGTTGCTCAGGTGACCAGCCCCGGGCGATCAGCACTCCGGTCAACCAGGGCCCCAGCACTGCCCCACCCCTGCCCAGGCCTATCGCAAATCCGGTCCCTCCGGCGCGCACGCCGGCAGGGAACATACTCGGCACCGCAGCATAGAGGCCAATCTGCACCCCGTTGATGGTTACACCCACAAGGAACGCGACCAGGAATATGATGCTTCCGTTGTCGGCCAGCTGCCCGGTCAGGAAGGTCAGGATCGCCGACAGCGCCGAACCTACGGCAATGATTTTCACCAGCGGTCGGGTCATTGCCAACCAGCCGATCGCAAGCGCAGACACCAACCCCCCGGATGTCAGCAGAGCACCGGCTAGTACTGCATCGCCTTGCTCCATCCCGACATCGGTCAGGATCTTTGGCAGCCAGCTGAACAGGAAATAGACCCCCATTACCGAAGCAAAGAAGCAGAGTACGAGCAAGGCAAGAGCCGCGCGATAACTGAGTAGATCGGCGAGTTGCCCCTTGCCGGAATCAGTGGCGGCGATGCTTTTCCTCTCGCTTGCCGGTTGGGCCTTGCCCTGTTCAAATGCTGCGCTTTCCGGCATCCAAAGGTAAATAACGGGCAGCAACAGCGCAGAGACGATTGCACCCGCGAGAAAAATCGATTGCCAATTGAATGCATCAAGCAGCCATACTGCCAGGAATCCGCCCAGCGAAGCGCCTAGCGGAAACCCCGCCTGTGTGAGGGAAACGGCCAAGGTACGCGACTTGGAGCTCGAATATTCGGCCGCCATGGTATTGATGCACGGCAACGTACCACCGATCGCCATGCCGGTCAGCAAGCGAGCAAAGGCCAATGTGGTGAGATCCGGTGCGCTCCCGGCAAGCGCCATGGAAGCAATTGCCGCTGAAAGGCAGGCGATGATGACCGGGCGCCGCCCAAACCGGTCTGCCAACGGGCTGATAAAAATCGAGCCCGCCATCATCCCGCCCAGCCCAAGGCTGAAAAGAATACCCAATTGTTCGGGATCAAGCCCCCACTCGCTTGCCACCGCTGGAGCGGAATAGGCCATGGCGAGGATATCGAAGCCATCGAGCATGTTGACCAACATGCACAGTGCAACGATGCGTGCCTGAATCCATGGGAACTGTCTCCCCATTTCCCCTCCCTCAACCTCGCGCCGGTTGTGAAACAGGACTTGGGTCAGAGCAATGGCTAAAACGCCACCGGTTCCGTGCCGCTGAGAGTATGCGTGCAACCGAGCGCCCGCGGATCCTCGCTCTCGCCCAACTGAGCAATTGTACGCCAGCCGATTGCCCTGAGACGTGCAGCAACGCCGCGATCATGCCCGAGAGGCAGATAAAGCGTATCCAACTGTGGAGTCCCCATTCCAGCGCGCGCCAACTCGTCAATATAAAGCGTGAAGCCGGTTGCCGGTTCCTCGCTGCCACGAATTTGATAGGTGCCGCCACGTCCAACAAGACCGCGCACACCGTCTGCGTAGAAGGTGAAACCGACCCAGCTTTGATATTCAAAGCCGTGACGTTCGGTCGGATCGAGCGTGATCCGTGCCTTGCCCTCAATCCGCGCGACAATATCCTTGAGACCGGCGATCCGGCTTGCCAATGCACCGCCAGCATCGATCGCGCTGAGCTTCTCGATCGACTCTGCGAATGGCCCTGCGGCATAGAGCAAGGGTAGATATGCCTCACCGCCCGCCGCCTTCAGACCCCCGGCATCCTTCATGTCGAGCTCGCGCCTTACCGCATCGCGCGCCTGCGGATCGAGCGGCATCGCTTTATCTGCAAGTGCATCAACCAAATCGGGCAGAGTAAAATCGACGGAAATTCCCTTCAACCCTGTGCTTGCCAGCGCTTCGATCGCAACCGCAACAACTTCGGCTACGGCCTCGACTGTGTCGGCTCCGATCAGCTCACCGCCCAATTGCATACGTTCACGCGCAGGATCGAGTTGATCGGCCTTGATCAGCGCCGTCTCACCGCAATAGCCCAGCCGCAGTGGGCGCGCCGCCTTGGCCATGCTTGTCGCCGCGATGCGCCCGATCTGTGGGGTGATGTCGCTGCGCAGCGCGAGAGTGCGCAAGCTGGCGGGATCGACGAAGCGGAACATGCGCCGCGGCTGCACGCCGTCCATGCGCCCGGCCAACGATTTCTCAAATTCGACCAGCGGCGGGCGCACTCGCGCATAACCATGGCTGCCCAGAACATCCAGCGCAGCGCGCATCGCACGCGTGATCGCATCCGCCTCTTGGGGCAGGCGGTCTTCAAGACCTTCGGGCAGGAGATCATCGGGCGTAGTCATGACGCGATGCCCCCTGCCCGATTGCGGATCAAAATTCCAGCGCCTTGACGACCTTCACGCCTTCGATTGCGCACGCCTGCTTGACCACATCGTCAGTGATCGGCTGATCGACGCTGAGCAACAGGATCGCTTCGCCCCCCGCATCGCGGCGGCCAAGGTTGAAGTTACCGATATTTATCCCAGCCTCGCCAAGCAGCGAGCCGATACGGCCGATGAAGCCCGGA
Organism: Alphaproteobacteria bacterium; assembly: GCA_006226465.1. Lineage (GTDB taxonomy): Bacteria > Pseudomonadota > Alphaproteobacteria > Sphingomonadales > Sphingomonadaceae > Erythrobacter. The sequence continues at coordinate 3,363 of SBHJ01000087.1, forward strand.
GCATCTTCGTTAACGATATAGAGCATGTGGCCGGCGAGTTCAGCCTCGATCCCGATACCGAATATCTCGACCAAGCGCGGGTTGCCCGTACCGAACAGCGTGCCTGCCACCGAGCGATCACCCGCGTTGGTGCCGACGGTGACACGGATCAGTGTATTATAAGCCCCTTCGCGTTCGTGGCGAATCGAACGGACATCAAGCCCGCGTTCTTTCGCCAGGAACGGTGCATTGACCATGTTCACCGTGTCTGAATAGCACTTCATAAGGCCGGACAGCACAGCCGCTTCGATCGGCTTGCCAGCCAGTTCGGCTGCAGCACCCTCACGCTCGATGCTGATCTGGGTGAGGTTGCCATGCGCCAACTGCCCTACCAGGCTGCCAAGCTTCTCAGCCAGGCCCATATAGGGCTTGAGCTTGGGCGCTTCTTCGGCGCTGAGCGAAGGCATATTGAGCGCATTGGTGACGCCGCCATTGACGAGATAGTCGGCCAATTGCTCGGCCACTTGCAGCGCGACGTTGACCTGCGCTTCGGTTGTTGAAGCCCCGAGGTGCGGTGTGCAAATGAAATTGGGCGCATCGAACAGCGGATGTTCCTTGGCAGGTTCAACCTCGAACACGTCGAGCGCCGCGCCAGCGATATGCCCGCTTTCGAGCAGATCCTTCAGCGCCACCTCGTCAACCAAGCCGCCCCGCGCGCAGTTGACGATGCGCAGGCCCGGCTTCGCATTCTCCAGCCGTTCGCGGCTCAGGATATTGCGGGTCTGGTCGGTCAGCGGCGTGTGCAGGCTAATGAAATCCGCCCGCTGCAGCAACGTGTCGAGATCGACCTTCTCCACGCCCAACTCGACCGCGCGATCCTCGGTCAGGAAGGGATCGTAGGCGACTACCTTCATCTTCAAACCGAGCGCACGGCTGGCAACAATCGATCCGATATTGCCCGCACCAATCAAGCCGAGCGTCTTGCCGGTAACTTCAACACCCATAAAACCGTTCTTGGGCCATTCGCCGGCCTTGGTTCTCACATTTGCATCGGGAATCTGGCGGGCCAGCGCCATCATCAGGGCAATCGCATGCTCGGCGGTGGTGATCGAATTTCCGAACGGCGTATTCATCACCACCACGCCCTTGCTGCTGGCATAGGGAATATCGACATTGTCCACCCCGATCCCCGCACGGCCGATCACCTTTAGATTGGTGGCCGCATCGAGGACTTCCTTGGTCACTTTGGTCGAACTGCGGATGGCCAGGCCGTCATATTCGCCGATCCGAGCTATCAATTGTTCAGGCGTTTCGCCCGTGATGACATCCACATCGCAGCCGCGCTCTTCAAAGATCTTGGCTGCATTGGGATCCATCTTGTCGGAAATGAGTACTTTGGGTTTGGTCATTTTTCTCTCGCGTCATCCCAGCGCAAGCCGGGATCTTTCTCGTGAATGGTGGAACTGGCGGAAAGCGGTCCCAGCTTTCGCTGGGACGACGGATTATTGATTGAGCTTTTCCCAGGCCCAATCGAGCCAGGGGCCGAGCGCCTCGATATCGGCGGTATCGACCGTTGCGCCGCACCAGATGCGCAGGCCCGCCGGTGCATCGCGATATCCCGCAATGTCAAAGGCTGCGCCTTCAGCTTCGAGCAGGCTGGCGAACTTCTTGATGAAGTCGGCATCAGCGCCGTCGACCGTCAGGCACACGCTGGTGTTCGATCTTGAAGCTGGATCTTCGGCCAGGTGTCCCAACCAATTGCGATGGCGCACGATTTCGTCGAGTGCGGCTGCGTTCGCATCCGCCCGCGCCTTCATCGCTGAAAGCCCGCCCAGCGACCTGGCCCATTCGAGCGCGAAGATTGCGTCCTCGACCGCCAGCATCGACGGAGTGTTGATCGTTTCGCCCTTGAAAACACCCTCAATCAGCTTGCCGCCTTTGGTCAGGCGGAAGATTTTGGGTAATGGCCAAGTAGGAGTATAGCTTTCGAGCCGTTCGACCGCGCGCGGGCCAAGGATCAGCACGCCATGTGCGCCCTCCCCGCCCAGCACTTTCTGCCAGCTGAATGTCAGCACATCGACCTTGTCCCAGGCGATATCCTGCGCGAACACGGCGCTGGTTGCATCGGCGATGCACAGGCCTTCGCGATTAGCTGCAATCCATTCGCCATTTGGGACTCGCACACCAGAAGTCGTGCCATTCCAGGTAAAGATCACATCGTTCGACCAATCGACCTGTGATAGGTCGGGCAACTGGCCATAATCGGCACGGATCACATTGGGGTCGAGCTTAAGTTGCTTGAACGCATCGGTCACCCAGCCGTCGCCAAAGCTTTCCCATGCGAGCGTGGTAACAGGACGCGCGCCAAGCATCGTCCACATCGCCATCTCGACGGCGCCGGTATCCGAACCTGGCACAATGCCGATCCGATGCGTTTCAGGAACTTCGAGCTGTTCGCGGATCAGGTCGATGCAATATTGCAGGCGCGCCTTGCCCAATCTCGATCGGTGCGAACGACCCAGCGAGTCGGTTGCGAGCTTTTCGGGGGACCAACCCGGCGGCTTTGCGCAGGGTCCGGAAGAGAAAAACGGCCGCGCTGGCTTGCGCGCCGGTACTTGGCATTCAGTCATGTAGACTCTCCTTACAGAGAGCACGCGCGGCGTTGGGACCGCGTGGCCCGCTGGCCCCAATAGTGTCGCGCGCGGCCAAGTCAAGCGCGCATAGCTATGGCTCGGGGACGCAAGTGATTCGCGAGAGGAATCCTGCAATTTGC
>SBHJ01000033.1 GCA_006226465.1 Alphaproteobacteria bacterium
AGGATCATCCAGCCCAGATAGATGAAGATTACATAATCGATGAACGCCACACCCATCAGCGAGACCGCGAGCAGGAACAGCGGCATGAAGCCCGCTTCGAAAATGCCCTCCCATGGTGAGAAGCTATAGGCAGCCCACGGCGTGGGAGTGCGCGACTTGTGGTGGTGCAGATGGGTTGCCCGGAAAAGCAACTTGGTATGAAGCCCCCGATGCATCCAGTAGAAGAACGCGTCGTGCGCCAGCGTGATGGCGGCGAGCTGCAGGGCGAAGGTCATCGCCCCATATCCGCCCAGGTGCACCTTCACGAGGCCGGCCTCGATCATCAACACCGTGGCAAGGCCGGTCAGACCGAAGAAGAATACTGTCCTGAAGGATGAGCTGATTTCGCGGATATAATCGGCCCGCTTGGCTCGCCGCTGTTGGATCCTCCGGTTCTCGGTCCATTCCCTTGCCAGCCAAAGCAGCAGCGTGACCAGGCTCGCCGCAATCAGATAGCGACCCAGATCAAGGGTGAATGTGCCAATGAAGTGTTCCTGGATACGTTCGATCCAGTACTGTGTGTTGCTTTGTTCCATGTCTCGTATTCCGGTCTTGGGAAAAGTCCCTTCCCGGCAATTGGACCATGTTCCTGCACAAAGCCCCGCAATGCTGGAAAATGCCGTGCGATTCCGAAATCGACCGCGTTTTTTCAGTTTTGAACGGTTTTAACGGCCAGCGCATCGCGCCGGTAATCGCTTGGAGTTGTTCCGGTTTCTACCCGGAATGCGCGATTGAATGTCGGCAGCGAGTTATAACCAAGATCCATCGCAATCGTCAGTACGGGCAGGTCAACCTGGGCCCGGTCGGAGAGGATTTCGCAGGCTTCGGCGATACGATGGCGATTGAGGAAAGCCGAGAAATTGCGATGCCCCATCCGTCGATTGATCAATGCGCGCAGGCGATGCTCGGGAACGCCAAGATGTTCGGCAAGGCCGGTTATCGTCAGCCCTGCGGTGCGATAGAATCCTAGGGCCATCGCGTTTTCAAGGTTCTGCTTCAGGACATTCTCGGACGCCGAGAGTTCGTCGGGATTGCGCCGTTCACCAGTATCGCTGGCGGGTTCGGCCAGCAATTCTTCGTCCGTCCTCAGCAGCGCGAGGCCAGCAAACAGGGTCAGAGCCAGGATCAACAGGGCGTTGGTGAGCTGAATCGGTGGGTAAGGGATCATGCGCCCCACGATCGTCTCGAAAATCAGCACACCCCCGCTCTGTACGGCAAAAAGGAAAGGCAACCACAGGCGGATCATCCGGCGTTTCTCAAGCAAATCGTCGGCGCGTTCGCCAATCGCGACGCGGAGCAAATCTGCGACGAGCAGCAGTGAGACCGCGTGAATGACGTAAAATCCAACCGGATCGGTCCAGGTCAGGAAGTGCGCGGCGAACCAGCTTGCGATCAGACTTACCACGGCCGGCCACAAGATCCATCGAGGCGGCTCTACTTCGAACAGGTTTCGGCCGAAGAACCAGGTCCAAAACGGGGTGAACAGCGATACCAGATCCACAAATCGGCGGACATCCTCAGGCGGAGTCAGCGTGGTAGACGAGTTGACCAAGTAGGCGATCGCCGAGAGTAGCAACCCCACCAAGGAAATCTTGATCGGTGTCCGAACCTGCCCCGCCATTAAAACGATCAACAAAAGCAGCGATGCCCCCATCGACATCAGGCGGACGGTTGTGTCGAACGATTCAATCATGCCGCGGGCACATTAGCGAGATCGGCGCAAGTCGCCAGGCTGCATAGGGCATCATGAGGGCATGGACAAAGTGACCCGGTCCCTCGCGGCGTCATACTCAACCTGGATCCCGGCGCTGCGCAATTCATAGAACGGAATGAAGCCTGAACCGCTGGCCAATGCGCCTGAGATCCGGCGCGGCAGGGCGTTGGCGCGATCGCCCAGTGCCTTGGCCACCGAAGATGTGGCAATCAATATCTGCGCCCCGGATTCGATCCGAATGGTTGCCGCGCCTGCACTCACGCCGTTCACGAACAGGGGCTTTTGCACGGTCAGGCTGCCATCCGAAGGATCGACATCTGCTTTCACTGGCTTGAGTTCGGCCAGATTGTAATCGACCGCGAGGAATTCGCCCGGCTTGGGCTCCGGTTTCTTTACCAGGTCGCGGAATGCATCGTCGAAAGCCGCGCTGTTGCGGTTGCCGATTTGCGAGCCTGTCTGAAATTCTGGCGGCCTGTCAGGCAGGTCTTGTGGATCGACCTCGTCCAAGGTCCCGTGCGCGGCAATCAGGCGGGAAACCTCTGCCTCGGTTAACGGCGCAGCTTCGGGCAAAGCGACGCGCAAAGGGTAACCCTGCGGTGCGCCATCGATATATTCGACCAAGGGACGAGTGTCGTGCATGGATGGCGGCCAGGCGAGCGTGAGCATCCACACCAGCGTGATCGCCAATAGAACCATCAGTCGGGCAGAGTTTTCCAACCCTGCGGCAGCCAGATTGCGCCAAACTGAAGGTGCGTCGGTGAAGCTCATGGCATTATCATGGCTTGCCTTGCCTGACCTGTCACGCAGTCAATGGCCCGGCCCAGGCCAGCCCGCTGCCTCCCAGTGCGATCGCCACCCCATAGGGGAACTTGGCGAAATTTCCTTCGCGCTTGCGGCTAGAGAACGGTGGGAGCCGTTTGAGAATGATCCAGCCCAGCATGGTGACAAGCCCGGTTAGCGAAACCCACAGCAGCAAGGCGACACCTTGTTGCAGGGCAAAGCAGGCTGCGGTTCCGGTATATAGCTTGGCATCACCACCGCCAAAACCACCGGTTGCGAAAAGCGCTATGCCAACTGCCAGCGCGATGGCTGCATGCGCGCCATGCCAGCCCAGCGCAGGCAGGCCGCCCTGGGTGAATGCCCAGGCGAAACCATAGGCCAAAACAGTCAACGACAGCCAATTCGGCAAGCGCCGCCATTTGATGTCGCTGAACGCGGCATAGGCCAACAGGATGGTCAGCCCTCCCGGCCAGAGCAGATCCGCCTGCAATTTCGTGCCTTACATTACTCTGCGGGGCTCAAGGCAATCCGCAACGGATAGGTCGAGCGGGCCGGGGCCGGACGCGATTTTCCGCTTGCCGCCGGCTTCGTCAACGTGATCCGGATCGGATAGCCCTTTTGCGCCTCGACCCCTTGCGGCATGTTGATCCGCGACGGAGCCGTCACTCCTTGTTTTACCGGGTCATCTGCTGGCGCTGTCGCTGCGGGATTGCGGGCTGCCATTACGGGCAGGGCCGCGCCCTGATCCTGGTCATCCTCACCGCGCGTTGCGATACGCAGTTCAAGGGGTGAGGTGCGGGTCAATTGCGCAGGAGCCCGTTCGATCGCCACCACGCCGCGCCGTTCGGGCGCTGCGGGTGAGGCAAGCAGTCCTTCAACCTGTGCCGCCAGCGCAGCGGCCGCCAGTGCTTCATCGATTTCCTTCTGACGCATCGCAAGCGCACGGGCCGAAGTGCCCAGCGCCGAATTGTAGAAATTGTCGAGATTGGCGGCAAACCTCGGATTCGAAGAATCGAGTGTCACCGCCAGCTTGAAATAGCGCTCTGCCAGATCGGCGCGACCAAGCCGTGCATAGGCGATCCCCAAGCCGTTATAGGCATCGGGAGCGGCATCTTCGTTCAACGCGGCGAGCCGGAACTGCTTGATCGCCTCGGCCGGATAGCCGGCCTTCAGCGCTGCGCGGCCCCGTCCGAGCTCGTCCTGGCCGAACACCTGCGCCGCGGTTTCAGCGCGGTATTGTTTCTGCCCGCTGAAATTGAATGCGCTAAGGATGCCCTGGCAGCCCGACAGGGTTAGGGCTGCCAGGACACAAGCTGAAATTCTGACTGAGTTTTTCATTTCGTTAGTTCCCCGCCATTGCTGGAAGTACCTGCCTGATCGCCAAGATGATGGCTGGCAGAATGATTACGCCGATCATGGTCGGCAGCATGAACACTACCAATGGAATGGAAAGCAGCACCGGCAATCGATGCGCCTTTTCCTCGGCCCGCAACCGCCGCGCCTCGCGCATTTCCGAAGAATAGACGCGCAAGGTATTCGCGAGGCTGGTACCCAGCTTGTCGGACTGGATGAGCAGTGTGGTGAAGGATCTGATTTCGTCCACGCCAGCCCCGTCACCCAGCTTGCGCAGGGCATCCTCGCGGCTCGCACCAGCACGCATTAGCAAAGTGGTCTGGGTCAACATCTCGGCAATCCTGGGATGCGAGACCGCCATCTCGCGACCGACCCGATCAAGTGTGGATTCAAGGCCGAGACCGGCTTCGACGCAGACCAGCATCAGGTCGAGACTGTCTGGAAAGCCGTTGACGATCTCGGTCCGGCGCCTGTCGGCCTTGGCCCGGACGAACAGGTTGGGAAGATAAAGCCCCAGCACTGCGAAGATCGCACAAGTGAAATAGATGCGCATCAGCGATGGCGGCTCGGGCTGGAAGTAGACGTTGAGCAGGAACAGGCCCGGAAGCACGAAGATCAGGATCAGTCGCACGAGTGTATAAACCCGCGGAGCGGAGGAAGACATGTATCCCGCCGCGCGCAATTGCTTGGTGATCTCGGTCTCGGCCGTATCGCCCAAGTTTAGACCGGCGCTTTCGATCCCTTTGACGATTTTTGCCCAGGCGCCGTCGTTGCGTTTGCGAGTGAGAGATTCGGCTGTCGGACCGTGCGGATCGCCGCTTAGCGCAGACAGTTCGCGCGATACCCGCATCCGCCGTGAAAAATGATTGGTTGCTGCGAAGACGGCAATCGCAACCAGACCGAAAACGACGATCAGTGAGAGGCCCCGTATTGCCCAGTTCGAGGTTACGAAATCAATCATTTCAAACCTTTATGTCCACCAGCCGACGGATGATATAGACCCCCAGGCAATACATGATCAGCAGACCAATCGCGCTGTATTGAAACACCGGGTCTTCGGCGTTTTGCAGGTAGTATTGCGGGGTAACGAGGAAGATCGAAACGAAGCCGAAAATCGGGAGCGCGGTAAGCATCAGTGCCGTCATGCGGCCTTCCGAACTGAGTGCGCGTACCTTGAGGAACATCTGGTGCCGATCGCGGATCACCTTCGAGATATTGTCGAGGATTTCGGCCAGATTGCCGCCTGTCTGGCTCTGGACCGAAAGCGAGACCACGAACATCTTCATATCGTCGAGGCTCCAGCGCTCCGCCATGTGTTCGAGCGCACCGATCAGATCTGCGCCATAGGCGACTTCGTCGCTGATGAGCCCGAACTCAGAGCCGATCGGGTCTTCCATTTCCTTGGTCAGCAGGTCGATCGCTGAGGCGATTGGATGGCCTGAGCGCAGCGCGCGGACAAATATGTCGAGCGCGACCGGGAATTGCTGCTCCATCCGCTTGCGACGCGATTCAGCTATGCGGCCGATCACCATCAACGGCACGCCAATGGCGAGTGCGAACGCGAACAGGGCAGCAAGCAGCAGGGTCCCGAAGCTGAGTGCAAACCCGAACAGGGCCGATCCGAGAGAGACCAGCAGGAACAGCGCGATCGTGCCAACGCCCATCGCCAACGCCAGCTGGCTGGCGCTGAACGGCAAATTTGCGGTAAAAACCATCCGCTCGAGCGCCTGCGACATGGTGCCCAGCACGCTCGGCAGATTGCTGAAACCGCTGGGCCGGTTCTTGATCAGTTTGCCAACAATCGCCTCGCGGTCCTGGCCCGAACTGATCATCTGCAGGCGCTTGTTGATCGCGCCGCGATGGCTGTGCCGCTGGGCATAGGAACTGGCCAGCATTTGCGACAACAGGAACACCGCCGCGAAGATCGCGAGCAGGATGAAAATTCGGATGACCACATCGACCATGGGTCAGCTCAACTTCATCTCTGGACGGAACAGTTCGGCTGGGAGCTTGACGCCGTAGGCCTCCGCATCGAGCAGGAATTTGGGCCTGATCCCGGTGGCTTCGAAGTGGCCAATCACCAAGCCGTTTTCATCGACCCCTTCCTTCTTGAAGCGGAAAATCTCCTGCATCGTGATGGTCTCGCCTTCCATGCCGGTCAGCTCGGACACACTGGTCACTTTGCGGCGACCATCGCTGAGACG
>SBHJ01000070.1 GCA_006226465.1 Alphaproteobacteria bacterium
CTGGAAATATCGACATATTCCTGCGCCTTTCCTCCTTGCGCTGAGCCATTTTGCTTCAAACCTCAACAGTGCCAGTAATGGGTCCTGACCCTAAGCTACTCCCGACCTGAAGGATTGGTACGGGAATGAAGACAACGAGAAAGCGCTACGGGGCGGATTTCAAGGCGAAGGTGGCGTTGGAGGCAATCCGGGGTGATCTGACGCTGGCGGAGCTGGCAGCCAAGCATGGGGTCCACCACACGATGATCGCGGCGTGGAAGCGGCAGGCTATCGATGGGATGGCAGGCACTTTCTCCGGGGGAGGCGATGCTGTTGATTTCCGCTGAGAGTTGACCCGGTAGGAGGGATAATTTCCATCGAGATTTGCCCCATGTTTGAACTGCTTCCGATCGAGGGATTGGAGGCGACATGGAGTGATCGAGATGGATTATTGAGTGTGATCCGGCGCTGGCGTTTTCGCGACAAGCTGCCGATCCGGGAGATAGGGCGGCGGACTGGTCTGTCGCGCAACACGATCCGTAAATATCTGCGCAGCGATGTGGTGGAACCTGTGTTCAAGGTTCCCGACAGGCCGAGCAAGCTGGACCCGTATGCGGAGAAGTTGTCAGGCTGGCTGCGGATCGAGGCTGGCAAGTCGCGCAAGCAGCGCCGCACGGTGAAGCAGATGCATGCCGATCTTGTCGCCCTGGGCTTTGACGGATCGTATGGCCGGGTGGCGGCGTTTGCGCGCAAATGGAAGGCTCGGTTGCAGTATGAGCAGCAGACCAGCGGACGCGGGACTTTCGTGCCGCTGGTGTTCACGCCGGGCGAGGCCTTCCAGTTCGACTGGAGCGAAGACTGGGCAGTCATTGCCGGCGAACGGGTGAAGCTGCAAGCAGCGCATACCAAACTGTCGCACAGCAAGGCGTTCATCGTCAGGGCCTATCCGCTGCAGACCCACGAGATGCTGTTCGATGCGCTGACACAGGCGTTCCGGGTGCTGGGCGGCGTGCCGAAGCGCGGGATCTTCGACAACATGAAGACCGCCGTCGACAGGATCGGCATTGGCAAGGCCCGGCAGGTCAATGCCGGGTTCGCGGCGATGGCCAGCCATTACCTGTTCGAGCCCGAGTTCTGCAACCCGGCGTCGGGCTGGGAGAAAGGCCAGGTCGAGAAGAACGTCCAGGATGCAAGGCGCAGGTTATGGCAGAAGATGCCTGCCTTTCCTGATCTTGCCGCGCTCAATGCATGGCTCGAAGATCGCTGTATCGCGCAATGGAGCGAGATCCCGCATGGCACCCTGCCTGGGACCATTGCCGATATCCACGCCGCCGAACTCACCAGCCTGATGGAGATGGGACGGCCGTTTGACGGCTTTGTCGAGCATACCAAACGGGTATCGCCGACTTGCCTCGTGCACTTCGAGCGCCACCGTTACAGCGTACCTGCCTCCTTCGCCAACAGACCAGTGTCCTTACGGATATATCCCGATCGGATCGTCATTGCCGCCGAGGGGCAGGTGCTATGCGAACACCGGCGGGTTATCACCCGCGCGCACCATCTGCGCGGACAGACCCTCTATGACTGGCGGCATTATCTGGCGGTGATCCAGCGCAAGCCGGGTGCCTTGCGTAATGGTGCGCCTTTTAACGAGATGCCCGAAGCCTTCCGGCAGTTGCAGGCGCATCTGCTCAAGCGTCATGGCGGCGACAGGGAGATGGTCGATATCCTCTCGCTGGTTCTGCACCACGATGAGCAGGCGGTGCTGTGCGCTGTCGAACTGGCACTGGAAGCAGGCGTTCCCACCAAGACCCATGTCCTCAACCTGCTGCACCGGCTGATCGACAGCAAAAACGGGAACCCGCCCAGAATCGATGCCCCGCAAGCCCTGGAGCTTCGCAGGGAACCGAAGGCCAATGTTGCCCGCTACGATGCTCTGCGCGGCAAGGAGGTCAGACATGCGTCATGATCCTGCCAGCGCCGCCGTGGTGGTCATGCTGCGTGGCCTCAAGATGTACGGTATGGCACAGGCCGCCGACGACCTGATCGAACAGGGCGCCCCGGCGTTCGGCACGGTGGTTCCGATCCTCTCCCAGTTGCTGAAAGCCGAGATGGCTGAACGCGAGGTCCGCTCGATCGCCTACCAGATGAAGGCGGCAAAGTTTCCGGCCTACAAGGATCTCGCGGCGTTCGATTTTGCGTCCAGCGAAGCGAACGAGGCGATGATCCGCCAGCTCCATCGCGGTGACTTTATCGATGGGCCCCACAATGTCGTGCTGATCGGCGGACCCGGCACCGGCAAAACCCATATCGCTACCGCGCTGGGCGTGCAGGCAGTCGAGCACACCCGCAAGAAGGTACGCTTCTTCTCCACCGTAGATCTGGTCAACGCGCTGGAGCAGGAAAAGGTGATGAACAAGGCGGGTCAGCTTGCCGAGCGGTTGCTCCGTCTCGACCTCGTCATCCTCGACGAACTGGGATACCTGCCGTTCAGCCCATCAGGCGGGGCACTGCTGTTCCACCTGCTCAGCAAACTCTACGAGCGTACCAGCGTCATTATAACCACCAACCTCAGCTTCTCCGAATGGGCCAGCGTGTTCGGCGATGCCAAAATGACGACGGCACTGCTCGACCGGCTGACCCACCACTGCCACATCCTCGAAACCGGAAACGACAGCTTCCGCTTCAAGGCATCCGCCGCCAGCAGCAATCAGAAAAAGAGATCGTCAAACCCTTGACCAGAACCAAGACCTGAGGGCAATAAATACCCACGCAACCCGGGTCACTTCTCGATAAAATACCGGGTCAACTCTCAGCGGAAATCAACAGACGGCGCGCGCGGTTGCCGAGCAGATGAGCGCACATGATGCTTTTGGCGCGCATTCGCGAGACGAGCTCCATATCACGGAGATGACGTCGGCCCGACCAGTTGTTGCTGCGCTGGCCTCTGCCGCCACCTTCACGGCAGGTGCGCTGCTTCCGCTCCTGATCGTGGTTCTGGTGCCCAGGGCATTGCTGCTGCCGGGTGAGGTCATTGCATCGATCCTGTTCCTTGCCGCGCTCGGAGCGATCGGCGCCGTGGCTGGCGGCGCACGGCCATGGAAACCCGTGGCCCGCGTTATGTTCTGGGGCTTGCTGGCTATGGCCTTGACGGCCGGCATCGGAAGGATTGTGGGGACGGCGATTTAATCCCGGCGCCAATGCCGCGCAGCATTTCTCTCCTCGGCGCCCGAGCGCCGAATTCAGGCAAGGGAGCACGCAGCGCGACGGAAACACGTTACGCCCGATCCGGCGGTTCTATTTGTCGGGCGGTGGCGAGCTGGCGGCGCTCGGCGGCAATTGCGGCACGGCGATCTGCGGTTGATCGCCCGTCAGCGTGCCAAGAAACGCAACCAACTGGTCGATTTCGGTCTTGGTGAGGGTCAGCCCCAGCTGAGTCCTGCCCATGACATTGACGACCTTGGCGAGATCCTGTTCCGACCCGGTATGAAAATATGGCGCGGTGAGCGCAATATTGCGAAGGGTCGGTACCTTGAAGAAATAGTCCTCGGCCGCATTGCCGGTGATGGCGCCGCGTCCCTTGTCTCCGATGGGGCGATATTTGACGTCCGGCGCTTCGACCTGGCCAAATTTGGCGTACATCGATCCACCCAGATTGATGCCGGAATGACAGGTGCTGCAGCCCTTGTCCATGAACAACGCCAGGCCCGCCTTCTGCGTGGCATCGAGAGCCGTCGCGTCACCGCGCAGATATTTGTCGAACGGTGCGCTGGGTGTGATGAGCGTCGCTTCGAAGACGGCAATGGCCTTTTGCGCATTGGCCAGTGAGACGGGATCGGGATCGTTCGGAAAAGCCCGCGCGAAGGCAGCATGATAACTGGGCAGGGCCGCCAGCTGCTGGGCGACATGCTCCTTGGGCGACGCCATTTCGACTGGATTGACGAGCGGTCCGCCGGCCTGCTCCTCGAGATCTTTCGCCCGGCCGTCCCAGAATTGTGCGAAGTTGAATACCGCGTTGAAGACAGTGGGTGCGTTGCGCGCGCCGCGCTGGCCATGGAAACCGGCGGAGGTCGGCGAGTCATCTGCGCCGCCGAGACCAATATTGTGGCAGGACGCACAACTGATCGAGTGCGTCACCGACAGGCGCGGATCGAAATAGAGCATCTTGCCAAGCGCGATCTTCTCGGCGGTCGCCGGATTGCCCGGCAGTGCGGGCGCGTTGACCGGGATCGGTTTGAAGATCTCGCGGGCCTGCGTCATCAGCTCATCCGACGAAGGCTTCATCTCGGGCTCGACACTGGTTGCAGACGTGTCCGTGGTGGTGGGCTTATCCGATGACTTACCGCAGCCGACAACCAGCAGGCTAAGGCCGGTCGCGATCAGGATGGGACTGTTGCTGACACAAAATCTGGCCATGATAGGCGGTCCTTTCGCAAGGCATCGGGCGCAGCCTCCCTTGCCGACCGGCAGGCGTCTGCGCCGCGCGCAGACTTTATAGGCGTGTCGCGGACGGTGGGCAAGCTACTTGGTTGCCCTACGCGCCTCGTTCGCTTCGGGCCAATGGAAGGCCATGATGCCCTTCGTGCGCAGGCCGTGCCTTACGAACTTTCCGCAACTGGCCCATGGGCTTGTCTTCTGCTAGCGGTATTTGCGTTGGCGGAAGTCAGGTGGGCAGAACATGTTGAAGAGCAGCTTGCTTCGGAGGGAGGTCATTCCCTTTTACCTATGGTTCGGCGGCTTGGTGCTGGCGAGCATGGCGATCGATACCATCTTGCATCTTACCAATGCCGTGTGGATCGGGCGCTATCTCGGCATTCCCGGCGTACTGTTGATCCTCGGATCCTTCGGACATTCGCTGCGTAAGCGTGGCTTCATCAAGAACAACAACCCTCTCCGCCTGCTGCGGCTCCATGAACGCATCGCCTGGCTGGGGTCGGTGCTCATCCTTGTTCACGCGGGGATTCACTTCAACGCGATCCTCGCATGGCTGGCGGTGGTGGCAATGCTGGTCAACGTCGCCAGTGGCCTGACGGGCAAATATCTTCTGCAACGCGGACAACGCTGGCTGAAAGCGAAGCGGGAGCGACTGAGGACCGAAGGGCTGAGCGAAGACGAAGTCGTGGCGCTCTGCTACCGGGACAGTCTTACTCTCGGCATCGTGAAACGGTGGCGGGTCATCCACCTTCCAATCTCGCTCGCTTTTGCCGGTCTGGCGACAGCACATATTCTGGCGGTATTCCTGTTCTGGGGCTGGAAATGAAGCGCTGGCTGCTGATCGCGGTCTCGATCGCCCTTGCGGCGATCGTCGGTCTTGCCTTCGTCTTTCCACACGAAATGGTCAGCCCCGGCGATCTGATCCCGGCGCATGCCGCGCTGAAGGAGGATTGCTTCGCTTGCCACACGCCGTTCCGGGGCGCGTCGGCGCAGCGGTGCATGGCCTGCCACAAGATCGCCGATATCGGTCTGCGGACGACCAAGGGCGTCGCGCTCGCGCAAAGCAGCAAGCGTCCACCTTTCCATCAGGCCTTGCTCACCAGCAATTGCCTGGCCTGCCATACGGATCATCCGCCGCCGCTGCTGAGCCCTGCCGGAACTGTCATGGCGTTCGATCATTCCTTGCTTCGGCCCGATATGCGAGGCCAGTGCCAGGCGTGCCATGTCGCGCCACGTGATGCGCAGCACCAAGGCAAGATTCTACCCTGCGCCGAATGCCATCAGAACAAAGCCTGGAAACCCTCAACGTTCGACCACGACCGATATTTTCGGCTGGACAGGCATCACCGCGTTGCCTGCGTGACCTGCCATCTTGGGGGCCAGTATCAGCGCTACACCTGCTACGGCTGCCACGCGCATCGCGAGGATCGCATCGTTGCGGAACATCGCGAGGAAGGGATTCGCGACATTGACGACTGTGTCAGGTGTCACAAGTCGCCGGACGGGCATGTCGGGGAAAGGGGCAGTGAGGGACAGGAAGACGACGATTAGGGCGGATCGACATTCAGAAGATGACGAGCCGAAAATGGTGATTTTGCGTGATCCGGAGCGGAGCGTACTCAAGG
>SBHJ01000245.1 GCA_006226465.1 Alphaproteobacteria bacterium
CCAACCAGCCCTTATGATTGCCTTCGCCATACCTTTTTCCGGATCGGGCATCAGGTCACTCCATTCAATTTCAGACGAGCAGATTAGTTCGCAATGGGGCCAAAAGGACGGGCACCCGTAGATTCCCATCCATGGCCGCTGGCTACTTTTGAGGCAGCTTGCCGAGAATAGCGCCCACGGCGTCCTCGACTATCCCTTCAAGGCGGTCGCCAGGGTTTGATCTGAAGTTGCGGCTCGCCCAGCCACTCCAGACAATGTCACCTGATCTGGCGTCGATCAGGTCAATGACGAGACTGCCCTCCACATAACTGTCGATTTCAGAAGTCACCAAAAATGCTCGACCAAAGCGGCTCCGATAGTATTCGACATATTGATCCGATTCCTCACGTGTGCCAATCGAATAACCGATCAGCAGGTCGTGTCCGGCCACTCCCGGTGCAAACCGGTAGCCCTTGCTTTCCAGGTTCGCCTGGATGGCTTCTCTAACTAGCCGATCAGCTCGTTGCGACGGGAACTCCGGAAAATCCGGTCGCGACTGGATCAGCGGCGCATCGTTTATAAACGCGACGCTGGCAGCCTGTTGCACTGCCGCCGTGTCGATCGACGAAATCCTGGGCTGATATGTCGATGCGCACGCGTTTAGAGCACAGGACGCCGCCAAAAGCGCAATGCCAACTGTCTTTGAAAGCTTCATTCTACGTCTCCAGTATCTACTTCGGATTGGGATTGGTCAGTTTCGTCGCCCTGGGGGAACACCGAGTGATATTCGCAGGGCATCTCGCGCCAGTCGGCGAGCTTGCCATGAGCGCTTAGGACCGCGGCTTCCGGCATCTTCTCAGTCAGTTTCGCGAGTTTCCCTTGCGCGTCCTCATCGCCATCAGCTGATGCGAGGGTCAACCAGACAAAGGCGACCTCTGGATCGGATCTTGCGGTTACTGCTCGCAGGATCTTCTGGCCGGGTGCTGGTGTGCGCGAAACCTCGCCAAGATAGATACGGCCGAGCTCATATTGGGCACGGCGATGATCTTGGTGCGCAGCGCGACATAGCCATTCAGTCGCTCTCTGTGTCGAGAAGCCCGGCCCCATGCAGCAATGCGACTGGCCTAGCTTGAATTGAGCTTCGGCGTCGCCAGCTTCTGCGGCTTGAACATAGTTGCCGCGCGCTGAAGCCTTTACTGCATAGGTCGTCCCACCGATCCCGGCGGCAACACACCCGGCTGACATTGTTGTAAACGATACAAGTGCCAAAGCACCAAGTAACGAATTTGTGCGTGGCATAGATTCCTCCAGCAATTGTCTTGCGCATCGCGCGAATTGCGACGCGATCCATTGAGACGGTGAATAGGAATTCGTGCGCCACTCTGTCCTTGCGGTTGCACGGATCGGATGGGATAGTGCACCTTTGGCGGGTCGTGCTGCCTTGGGGGAATTGGTGACGCACGAAAGGAATCGATTGAATTTCTGGCAACAGCATGCGCTTTCCATGCTGATCGCCATTCCGTTCCTGTCAGTTGTGCGGATGATCGGCAGGCTTGCCGACATAGGGGACTCACCGAGCATTTATCTGCATTCGGCCATTATTGTGGCATGGGCGACGCCCTTGCAGACTGGCGCGGCTTACCTTTGTATGCGCTTTCTTCCAGGAACGATCCCGCTTTCCGTGCGCGCTGTGCTGGGTTGCGTTATCGTATCGCCAGCGCTTGCGCTGATAAGCCCGCTCTCTTCCTGGGTGGTAGGTGTCGGTCCGGAAGCCATCGTCAACGCGGTGACGCGCGATGAAGTAAGGATGTACCTTGCCGTGCGGTACCCTTACCTACTGTCGGCATTCGCTGTGATTGGCCCAGCGATATGGATGGCTCTGAACTTCAATTGGTGGCGCAGGGAGTTTGCTTGGCGCGAGATGGAAGACGCTGCGTCGGCACCTAGCGAGCTAGAAGAAGAAGTCTCAGATCAAGCCGCAAAGGATTCGCCCAATTCTGGGGAAGACCGAATGCCGCTGTTTGTATCCAAGCTGCCTATCGGCAAGCAAGGGCGCCTCTATGCGCTCACGTCAGAGCTTCACTATGTGCGAGTTTACACCGAACATGGCGACGATTTGGTACTGATGCGATTCTCCGATGCGATAGAGCAAACCAGCGGAATAGACGGTTTGCAGATACATCGATCACACTGGATTGCGATCGAGGCGGTCAAGCGGATCTCGAATAACGGCGGAGGCCTTCGCATAACGCTCGCCAACGATCTCGAACTGCCGGTATCACGTTCTTTCCAGGGCGCTGTGCGCAATGCGCTTCCAAATCTGATCCTCTAATCAACAAATCCGTGATGCACGAACGGCGCTGGTGACGCGCCGTTGGCTTTGCGTGCGCGCTCAAGCCGCGTCCGTGCATACTCGCTTTCCCATATCCACACATGGCGACAGCTTCTCTGCAACTCGAAACGAATTGTACTCAGGGAGGGACGCCAGCCATGGCATTCTCGCGAAAATACTCAGGTTTGATCCGGATCGTTAGACTGGCCATTGGCAGTTCCGCGCTGACCGTCGCCACGATCGCATCAGCGCAACAAACAGACGAGCGACCGAACTTTGTGCTAATCGTCGCTGACGATCTTGGCTTCTCCGACCTCGGCAGCTTTGGCGGAGAGATCAATACGCCGAACCTTGATCGTTTGGCGCAAGAAGGCGTGCGCTATACCAACTTCTACGTCGGTGCCTCGTGCTCCCCGACGCGCTCAATGCTGATGACCGGCAACGACAATCACCGTGTCGGCATGGGCAATATGTATGAGATGACCGCGCCCAACCAGCTGAACCAGCAAGGGTATGAGGGTATCCTGCGGAGGGATTTTCCCACCATTGCCGAACTTCTGAAGAGTGCCGGCTATCGCACCTACATGACCGGCAAGTGGCATCTCGGCCATGAGCCGGATTACATTCCTCGCGCACGCGGTTTTGATCGCGATTTCTCACTGCTCAATGCTGCCGGCAGTCATTTCACTCTGACGGGCAGCAGGATCGAGAATGAGAAATCCGAGTTCACGCGCGATGGGCAGTACACGCGCAAGCTGCCAAAGAACTATTATTCGACGCGCACATTCACCGACGAGATGATCGGCTTTCTCGATGCGGACCGGGACAAGGACAGTCCGTTCCTGGCCTATCTTGCCTATCAGGCACCGCACGATCCGCTCCAGGTGCCGGACGACTGGCTGCGTCGCTACAAAGGCAAATTCGACTACGGTTGGGATCGCCTGCGCAACAGGCGACTGGCTCGAATGAAACAAATGGGCCTCGTTTCTGAAGGAGCCGAGTTGTCACCGCGGCTTTGGTTCGTTCCGGAATTCGACGACATGACCAAGGCATCCCGGGTCACAGCGGTGCGCAAGATGGAAATCTACGCTTCGGTCGTAGAGTATCTTGACTGGCAGATCGGCCGAATGATCGAGTATCTTGAGCAAAGCGGGCAGCTCGACAACACGATCATACTCTTCATCTCGGACAATGGGCCCGAAGGGAACGATCCGATCCCCGGGGCAAAACGGCAGCCCAACCTCGAGTCCTCAAGCTTCTTCTACAACAACTACGAAACCCACTTTAACGCATGGGGCCGCGACTATGGCTTTGTCGCCTATGGCGCACCGTGGGCGCAGGTTTCCGCCACACCCTTCAAAAGCTACAAAGGTGCGGTCTACGAAGGCGGAATACGCTCGCCCCTGATCGTGTGGCAGCCCGGAAAGAAGCAAGCCGGCGAACTCAACCAGCAAGCGCTGCTCCACGTCATGGACATCGCGCCGACCATGCTCGATCTCGCAGGCGTTGACCATTCCTCGATGCAAGGCCTGTCTTGGGCAGAGATGCTGAGCGGACGGCAGCTTTCACCCCGCGGTGAAGATGACATCATCGCCATGCAGATGTTTGGCGCGATGATGGTCCGGCGTGGTGACTGGAAAGCCGTGATGATGCCGGAACCCATCGGCGAAGGACGCTGGGAACTTTTCAATCTCGCGCGCGACCCCGGCGAAACCAATGACCTCGCAGCTCAGCACCCGGAGCGCCTCGAAACGTTGATGGCCGCTTGGGATGAATATGCGAAGGCCAACAACGTCATCCTGCCAAACCGCACGCCCTATGACGGATTGGCAGACCGCCTACCGCCCAAACCACCCGTGGTCTCGCCCGGCTGGCCGCGCGGCCAGGAAACGAACTGGATCGACCGGTCCGGCAACGAAATCGAAGAATGAAGGGACACGCCATGAAGCTCATCAAACTCTCTATCGCTGCGCTGCTGCTAGCGTTCCCGTCCGCCGCCTGGGCGCAATACGAAGGGCCGCGGGTCGACTGGCCGCTGCCAAGGATGACCAACGTCGTCGGGGTCACTTACGCCGATGCCGATGCCAATGCCGCCTTTACCGTTCTCAACCGGGTAGAGCCCGAGGTCGAGATCGAAAGCAACGTGTTCATTCTTTCCTACACCCGCAGCCAGCCGATCTTTGACCGTACCGTCCATTGGCAACTGCAAATGCCGATCGGCAATGTCGATACGGATTCGAACCTTCCGATCCCCGCCGGCCGGTCGTTTCGCGATGGCGTGGGAGATCTGACTTTTGGCGCGACGGTCAACTTGATCGGGGCACCGGACCTGCCTGTGCGCGAGGCGCTGCGCTACGACCTCGATACCACTGTGGGCCTGGGCATTTCGGTGACTGCCCCGACCGGGACTTACGAATCCGATGAGGTGTTGAACCTCGGCTCCAACCAATGGAGCGCGCGCGTTTCGGTTCCGATCATCAAGTCACTTGGAGATTGGGTGCCGGGTCGGCGCATGACACTGGAAGTGAAACCTTCGGTCCGCTTTTTCGGAAACAACAGCAACAGCTTCGGCGAAACGATCGAACAGGACCCCCTTTTAGCTCTCGAAGCGCATTTGACCCGTGACCTGACCAAGGACGCGTTCATCTCGCTCGACTACAACCTGATCGAAGGCGGCGATCAGACCTTCACCGACAGTTCGACCGGCATGCTGGTGGAAGAACGCGACGGTCCCGGCGCACAATCGCTCGGGTTCACTTTCGGCTATACCGTCAACGAAAATCTCTCGCTGTTCGTCGGCCATCACCAAACCATCGCCGAGAGCTCAAATCCGTTCGAGCTACGCGGATCGCTCACTACTGTCAGACTGACATGGTCGTGGCATCCAGTGCTCCAGCGCCGCAGCGACTTCCAGGATTGAGATGAACGATGAAGATGCTCTCTCCCACTGGGTCCGGAGTGGCGGCGCTGCTTCTCGCAGCAACCCTCCCTGCCGCTGCTTCGGCCCAGGACCAAACCGAAGTCATCGATTGCGACGCCTTGCTCGAAGACAGCGAGGTTGATCTCGACCGGGCCGTCGATGCAGGCTGCCAGCTGACGCCTGAGCAGATAAGTCGGCTGATGGACAACCCGGTCGGTGAAATGATCGCCATCCCGCTGCAATATGGCCGGCTCACCGTCGAGGAGCCGTTCTTCGGAACCGATCAGACGATCGAGACGATCAAGCTCATCCCAACCTTCCCGGTGAGGATGGGAGACTGGAACCTGGTCAATCGGGTTGTCTTGCCATTCGTCAAGCTTCCAGTGGATGATGCCGCATTCGACCTCGTGTCATTCGATCCGCAATCCCTCGACGCGCAGATCGAAGGGCCGCCCAATATCACTGATCCATTTGCGGGTTCGATAACTGGCTTCAGCGACATTGTCTATGTCGGGTTGCTAACTCCCAAGAAGACGAACAAGATCGGCAACGGAAAGCTTATTTGGGCAGTCGGCCCAACAGTAGTGATCCCTACGGCTTCTAAGGACTACCTCGGCCAGGGCAAACTCCAGGTCGGCCCGGCGGCCGCACTCGCTTATCTAGGCAAGGATTGGACACTTGGCCTCTTTCCGCAGCACTGGTGGTCGATCGCCGGCGATGATGATCGCCGGTCGGTTTCGAAGACCAACATCCAGTATTTCATTTATCGGCGACTTCCCGATCAGTGGTCGATCGGAGC
>SBHJ01000083.1 GCA_006226465.1 Alphaproteobacteria bacterium
ATGACTACCAGCCTGATTGTAATCTTTATCGTCGCCTATATCGCCATCGCGCTCGAGGAACCGCTGCGGATCAACAAGAGCGCGGCAGCGCTTGTTGGTGCAGGCGTGTTGTGGGCGGTTTATGCAATCTCGTCTGGCAATCCCGAATTGGTCGACGAGGAATTGAGCCAATCGCTGATCGAGACGGCGCAGATAACCTTCTTCCTGATCGGGGCGATGACGATTGTGGAAGTAGTCGATGCGCATGACGGCTTCGATGTCATAACCTCGCGATTGAGGGCGCAAAGCCTGCCCAAGCTGGCGTGGATGATCGGGTTTGTGACCTTCTTCCTCAGCGCCGCATTGGACAATCTCACCACAACAATCGTCATGGTCTCTTTGATCCGGCGCCTGCTCGCCGAGCGTGAGGACCGGTTGACCATGGTTGGTGTGATCGTGATCTCTGCCAATGCCGGCGGGGCATGGTCGCCGATTGGCGACGTAACCACCACCATGTTGTGGATCGGTGGCCAGGTGACCACCGGCGCGATCATTACCCGGCTGATCGTGCCCTCGCTGGCAAACATGCTGGTCATGCTGTTGGTGGTAGGCTGGATGATGCGTGGCAGGACTGTCCTGGCGCCCGAACGCAGTGCCGAGGCCGATCAGCGTGCGACCAGTCCATTTGAACGCAATCTGATGTTCGGGATGGGGCTTGCCGCGCTTCTCTCGGTTCCCGTATTCAAGGCGGTGACGCATTTGCCGCCGTTCCTTGGGATCCTGCTCGGGCTGGGCGTTGTGTGGACGATTGGCGATCTGGTTCATCGCGACAAGGACGAACTTGATCGCCAGCGCGTCACGATTGCCCAGGCACTGACGCGGATCGACATGAGCGCGATCGTATTCTTCATCGGCATCCTGTTGGCCGTGGCCACGCTGGAGCATGCCGGGCTGTTGGCGGGCCTCGCGCAATGGCTTGACCAGACTGTGGGCAGGCTCGATGTCATTGTGCTGGCCATCGGCCTGGTCAGCGCGATTGTCGACAACGTCCCGATGGTGGCGGCGGCGATGGGAATGTACGATATGTCCACCCACCCAACCGACAGCTTCCTGTGGGAGTTCCTCGCCTATAGTGCGGGGACCGGCGGTTCGATCCTGATCATCGGTTCCGCCGCAGGCGTCGCTGCGATGGGAATGGAGAAGGTCGATTTCCTGTGGTACTTGCGCCGTTTCAGCCTGCTGGCCTTGCTGAGCTATTTGGCGGGGGCGGCCGTCTATATCTTGCAGAACGAAGTTCTTGTCTGACGAGTGTCCGACTTTATCTATCCAGCGTTAAGTCCTTATCTGGGACTTTACATTTGTTGCAAGGCGCGAAGTAAGCGGTTACTAAATCCTCCAACAGGGAGGGGTCGCCTTGGAATTCGCCGATTTTTCGATCTGGCAATGGCTGGCAATGGTGCAGCATGAATTGTTGCTGTTCGCCGGTTTTTTCTTCCTAATCGGCGCGATCGACGACTTTGCGGTTGATCTCTACTGGCTTTGGCTGAGGGTGACCGGTCAGGCCAGGACACCGTTGATCGACACAGACCAAATGGCCCTGCAACCCCTTGCCGGTCGCGTCGCGATCTTCATTCCCGCATGGCATGAAGAGCAGGTGATTGGTGATACGATCGCGCATGCTCTCAAAGTCTGGCCGCAAGCAGACTTGCGGCTCTATGTCGGTTGCTATCGCAACGATTGGGGCACGATCCGCGCAGCAATGGCCGGGGCGCCGACCGATGCCCGCTTGCGCCTGGTGTTTCATGATCGTTCCGGTCCGACAACCAAGGCGGATTGCCTCAACCGGCTCTATCGCGCCCTGTGCGAGGACGAGGGACGTTCGGGCAACCGGACCCGGATGGTGGTGTTCCACGATGCTGAGGATATGGTAGATCCGGCTGCACTCGCGATCCTGGACTGGGCAATAGGTTCTGCCGATTTTGTGCAGATGCCCGTCCTTCCACTACCGCAGCAAGAAAGCCGGTGGTTGGGCAGCCATTACTGCGAGGAATTTGCCGAGGCGCATGGCAAGACGCTGGTTGTGCGCCAAGCCTTGGGGGCAGCCATTCCGGCGGCAGGCGTTGGTTGCGCGATTGCGCGCGACGCGCTCGACAGGCTGGCGCAGCAAGGTGAGGCTGGCGCGCCGTTTGCGGCGGATTCATTGACCGAAGATTATGAGATGGGTCTGGCAGTTGCCGCCAATGGCGGGCGGTGCAGCTTCGTGCGAGCGCGACACAGGGATGGCAGCCTGGTAGCCACGCGGGCCTATTTCCCGTCCAAGCTCGACCATGTCGTTCGGCAAAAGACACGCTGGGTTCACGGCATTGCGTTGCAAGGATGGGATCGGACCGGCTGGACCAGCAAACCGTCCGAAATCTGGATGCGACTGCGCGACCGAAGGGGGCCGATGTCCGCCCTGGTGTTGTTGACGGCATATCTGCTGCTTGCGATCTCGGCGCTGGGCTGGGGCGCGCATTTGCTCGGCCATGGCTTGGAGATGAAGACTTCGCCCGAACTCAGGATGTTACTGGCCGTCAACGTCTTTGCCTTCACCTGGCGGGCGGTTTGGCGATTTGGCTTTACCGCGCGCGAATTCGGGATTGCCGAAGGTGTGCGTGCAGTGCTGCGTATCCCGGTGGCCAATATCATCGCGATCATGGCGGGAAGGCGCGCGCTGTACGCCTATGTGCGCAGTCTGGCCGGGCGAGAGCTGTCTTGGGACAAGACGCCCCATTTCACGCACCCGGCCCGGCAGCCTTCTGAGGCTGTAGCGATATGACCGGCAGAGCCAGGAAGGTGTCGCGCGGGCGGCCGCTGGCGACGCTGGCCATGCTGATGGCCATATGGATCGGCGGACGCGCACTGCTGTGGGAATCGCCCTTTGCCGACACAGGAGTTCTGGCTGGGGCGCCTGCGCCGATATTGGCGGAGAAACAGATACCGGCGACAGCGGTTTTGCGAGACCAGAAGGTCGATTGGAGCGTTTCGAGTGAGGCTGTGATTGATTCTCCCGCCGCATACGGCCCGCTTCTTCCAGAGCCGGAACCGCTTCCTGAGGCGCCCTTCACCTGGCCGGAAGCTGCTCCAGGTAATTCGCCGGCCACAGCCTCAATGAGCAATCCGCAAGTCGCGGCAAGCCACCAGCTTATGTGGATGGCCGCGCTGGCGCACATGCCGGTACCCGATGTGCTGTCCCAACGTGTTGTCACCCCTACCGGGCCGCATCGCGCGAAGCCTGCGCCACAGGCGATTGAGGGACGCTGGTCGCTCGATGCGTGGGTTTTGTGGCGCCAGGGCTCCAGCGGATCGTTGGTGTCGCAGGGACGAGTTCCGAGCTATGGTGCCAGCCAGGCCGGTGCCGCTCTGTCCTATCGACTTGCTCCCGCCAACCGGCACGATCCGCGCGCCTATATGCGGCTCTATCATGCCCTGATCGATCGGGGCGAAGGCGAGGTCGCATTAGGCCTCAACGCCAGGCCGATGGAGCGCGTTCCACTTAGGGCCTATGCGGAGCTGCGCGCGACAAGGTTCGGCGATGACAGCACAGGCCTGCGCCCGGCGGCATTTGTTGCAACCGAATTCGCGCCGCAAAAGCTTCCCGCCGGTTTCCGTGGCGAGCTCTATCTGCAGGGCGGCTATGTCGGGGGCAAGGCATCAACCGGTTTCGCCGATGGCCAATTACATGTGCTGCGAGACGTCAAGCGGTTCGATCTTGCCCGGCTGAGCCTGGGTGGCGCTGCCTGGGGCGGGGCACAAAAGGGCGCGCATCGGCTTGATCTTGGTCCGACTGTGCAAGCCGATATAACGCTGGGCAGGACGCCGGCTAGGCTGTCGGTGGATTGGCGCGAGCGCGTGGCGGGCAATGCCGAACCCGATTCCGGACTGGCAGTAACGCTTTCAACGCGCTTTTAGGGGCGGAATCTCTCTCTCGCCTTTTATCCGTCGATAGGCTGGGCTAGGCGGGAATCATGGACGTCTATCTCCCCATCGCCAACCTTTCGGTCAACGGCTTGTTGATCGCGGCGCTGGGATTCCTGACCGGCATCCTTTCGGGCCTGTTCGGTGTAGGTGGTGGCTTCCTCACAACGCCGCTTTTGATCTTCTATGGCATTCCGCCAACGGTCGCGGCCGCCTCTGCTTCGACGCAGGTCACCGGCGCGAGCGTTTCGGGCGTATTGGCGCACAGCCGCCGAAATGGCGTCGATTTCCGGATGGGTTCGGTCATGGTCGCAGGCGGCGTGATCGGAGCGATGATTGGCGCACTGCTGTTCCGGTTGCTGCAAGCGATCGGGCAGATCGATGTGGTCATCAATATCCTTTACGTGTTGATGTTGGGGATGATCGGCAGCCTGATGATGCGCGAGGCGCTGCAGGTGATCCGCCCCGGTGCCAGCAAGGAACAGGTGGTGCGCAAACGCCGGCACCACCCGCTGGTTGCTGCGTTGCCCATGCGTTGGCGGTTTTATTCGTCCGGCCTTTATATCTCGCCGCTCGCTCCGTTGATCCTGGGCGTTGGTGTTGGCATCCTGACCATGCTGATGGGTGTAGGCGGCGGGTTCATCCTGGTCCCGGCCATGCTCTATATCCTGGGCATGAGCGGCAATGTCGTGGTCGGCACTTCGTTGTTCCAGATCCTGTTCGTGACCATGACGACGACCATGATGCACTCGCTGACGACCAAGGCGGTCGATATCGTGCTGGCCGGCCTGCTTCTCCTGGGCTCGGTTATGGGCGCACAATTCGGCACGCAGATTGCACTCAAGGCCCGCCCCGAGATACTGCGCTTCGTGCTCGCCTCGATCGTGCTCGCGGTGGCGATCCGGATGCTGTATGGCCTTGGGGTCCAACCCGACGAAATATACGCGGTGGCACCGCTATGAGGTGGGCGTTCCTCCTGGTTGCGGCCCTGATGCTGAGCGGTCAGCGCGACGCGATCTTGGTGCCCGAGGTCTCGCAGAGCGAGGTGCAGGTGCGCCAGGGTTTCACCGGGACCGAACTGTTGCTGTTTGGCGCAATCCTCGACCCTGCGGGGAGAAGGGCCGGCGCCCAATATGACATTGTGGTCGTGCTAAAGGGTCCCTCGGCTCCTATCCGGATGCGCGAGAAGGAGCGAATCCTGGGCATCTGGATGAATGCCGAAAGCACAGACTTCCGCTCCGCACCGTCGTTCTTCGCGGTCGCCTCCTCGCGCCCGATCGATCAGATCGTGGATGAACGGACCGCGGCGATCTACGAGCTGGGTACAAACTGGATACAATTGTCGCCTACCGGCCAGATCGATCCAGAAAAGCAGCTGCGTTTTTCCGATGGTCTGGTTGAACAACGCGAACGCAAGGGCCTTTACAAGGAAGACATGAAGGGCGTCCGGGTGAGCGAACAGGTGTTGTACCAGGCACGCATTTCGCTGCCGTCAAATGTCGTAACGGGTCGCTATACTGCTGAAACCTTTGCCATAACCAATGGGCGTGTGATTGCATCGGCCACGGCCGATGTCGAAGTGCGCAAAGTGGGATTTGAGCGCTTTATCGAAGTGGCTTCGCAGCGCTGGGCGCTCATCTACGGCATGGTTGCGGTGTTCTTGTCGGTCGGCATGGGTTGGCTAGCAGGTCGGGTCTTCGCGCGCATCTAGGCTTTCTCGCCAAGTTTGGTGGCGTCATGGCGGCAGTGGTGACTGACTGTCGTTGACGCGATCTTAACCGCCTCTGCTCTATGGCTCACCGAGTATTCAGTGACATTTTGGGCGAGTAGCAAGCGACATGGGCGATCAGAATTTTGAACAATTTCAAGGTGCAGCGCCAGCCAATGGCCAGGTCCCGCAGGATTCTTCGGCTGAAGTGCCGCGCCTTACTCCACAGGGAGCAGCACCGGTGGCCGAACGCCCGGCAGCCGCAGCGCGCCCGGCTGCCGCGCCTTCTCCCGCCAATTCGAAGCACGACAACAGCAGTCAGCCGATCGG
>SBHJ01000230.1 GCA_006226465.1 Alphaproteobacteria bacterium
TTCCAGTGCAGCGCCTCTGGCTGGCGGCCGAATGCATAAAGCCCGGTCTGGTCGAAATAGGCAGCGGTGAACCCCGGATCCCACGCGGGCAGCCAACGCCACGGGCCATAATCGAAGCTTTCGCCCGATATGTTCATGTTGTCGGTGTTGAGCACGCCGTGGACGAATCCGGCGACCATCCAGCTCGCCGCCAGATCGGCCAGCCGTTCGACCACTTGGTGAAGCAGGATCACCGCCGGTTCGTCGCGTCCGGGTGCGTCGGAAGGGGGCAATGGGCCGGGGAACTGCGCCAGGCAATATTGGATCAGCTGTTCCATCTGATCGCGCTGTTCGAGCACCAATAGCCGCTGGAATGTACCGATACGAATATGCCCATGGCTCAGCCGAACCATGACGGCGGAACGGGTGGGGGAGGGTTCGTCACCGCGCTCTAGTTCCTCACCCGTTTCGATCACTGAGAAGGTTCTCGACGTATTCACCCCAAGGGCTTCGAGCATTTCGGTCGCGAGAATCTCGCGCACGGCGCCCTTCAGGGTCAGACGGCCATCGGCGGTGCGGCTGTATGGCGTGGTGCCCGAACCCTTGGTGCCCAGGTCAAGCAGTCGTCCACCACCATCGCGCATCTGGGCGAACAGGAAGCCGCGCCCATCGCCGATTTCGGGGTTGTACACGCGAAATTGGTGGCCGTGATACTTGAGCGCGAGCGGCTGGGGCAGGTTGTCAGGCAGCGGCTCGAACCGTGCGAAATGGGCGATCCACTGGTCATCGCTCAAATGATCCAGTCCCACGGCCTTGGCCCAACGGTCATTGCGGAACCGCAGCTGCGCTTGGGGAAACTCGGCGGCCCTGACGGGATCGCCCAGCCAGTCGACAAGCTTCAGGATTGCTGGATCGGGCCGATAAACGGCGGCTTGCGGTTCGGCGCGCATCCAGCGATAGTGGCGACGGCAAGGCAGAAGCGCAAGCGGGCCGATCGCCACCAAACCGGAACATTGTTCGAAGAGCCAAACCACCAATGGAATTGCCCTATAGCGACCGCTACTGGACCAGCGCCGACGGCCTGACGCTGCACTATCGCGATTATCCTGGACCCGAGAAGGCGCCGGCGAACAAGTTGCCGATTTTCTGCATGCACGGCCTGACCAGGAATTCGCGCGATTTTGCGCCACTGGCAGAGCACCTCTGCGCAGACCGGCGCGTGATCGTGCCCGAAATGCGCGGGCGCGGATTGAGCGACTATGCCAAGGACAGCGCGACCTATAATCCGTTGGTCTATGTTGGTGACATAATGGCTTTGCTCGCCGATCAGGGGATCGAGCGATTCATCGCGATCGGCACCTCGCTGGGCGGGTTGATGACCATGTTGCTCGCGGCCACCAGTCCCGGCAAGGTCGCCGGGGCGGTGCTGAACGATATCGGCCCGCAGGTTGAACTGGCGGGGATCGAACGGATCGCCGGATATGTCGGGCAGGGGCGCAGCTATCCGACCTGGATACATGCCGCGCGCGCACTTCAGGAAATGCACGGATCCTCGTTCCCCGATTTCGGGATCGACCAGTGGCTGGAGATGGCCAAGCGCACGCTGGTGGTGGGTCAGAACGGACGGATCAGCCTGGATTACGACATGGCGATCGCCGATCCCTTCAAGGACTCCGACAATTCGGCGCCTCCCGATCTGTGGCCTGCATTCGAGGCCTTGGGGAATATCCCGCTGTTGCTGCTGCGCGGGGAATTGTCAGATCTGATATCTCCCACCACGGTTGCCGAGATGGAGCGACGCCACCCTGGAATGGAGACTGTCATCGTCCCGCGTGTGGGGCATGCCCCGACGCTCGACGAACCCGAGAGTCGCGCTGCAATCGATAGACTGTTGGCGCAGCTTCCATGAGCATGGGATCAGCGGGCAAGCCCCGCATCCTGCACTGCCATTCGAGCTTTTCTGCGGGCGGCAAGGAATTGCGCTGCGTGCAGCTGATTAACGCATTTGGGCCCGGGCTTCACCATACGATCGTATCCGGCAGTCCCGAAGCGATGAGTGCTTCCGAGAGAATTTCACGATATATCGCAGTAGATTATCCATCAGACTTCCCGTCACTTCGAGGCAAGCCGACCCCCGGTCGCCTGCTCAGACTGGCGCGCGCGCTGCAGGGCTTTGACCTCGTCCTCACCTATAATTGGGGCGCGATGGACGTTGCCATGGCGCATACGCTGTTCAGCGACCTGCTCGGCCTTCCTCCGCTGATCCATCACGAAGACGGCTTCAACGAAGATGAAGCGGATCGGTTGAAAGCTTCGCGCAACTGGTATCGCCGGATCGGACTGGGCAAGGCATCGGGGCTGGTCGTGCCATCTGAACAGCTAGAGGAAATTGCCTTGATGACCTGGCACCAGCCGATCGGGCGAGTGAAGCGGATCGCCAACGGGATCGATACGGCGGCATTTACGCACAGGCCCAGACCCGATGCACTGCGGGGCGTGGTCAAACGCGAGGGCGAGTTTTGGGTTGGCACGCTTGCTGGCCTGCGCCCGGTCAAGCAACTGTCCATGCTGGTGCGCGCATTCGCGCCGCTGGGCGAGCGTTGGCATTTGGTGATTCTGGGCGAAGGGCCAGAGCGGGATGCGATCCGCGCGCAGGCCGAGCGGCTCGAGGTAAGCCATCGCGTGCATTTGCCCGGTCCTGTGACCAATCCCGCGGCGGCAGTGGGCCTGTTCGACATTTTTGCGCTCAGTTCCCGGAGCGAACAGTTTCCGATTTCGGTGATCGAGGCCATGGCCGCAGGGATATCGGTGGTCGCTCCAGCGGTAGGAGATATTGCGCAGATGGTCGCCTCAGAGAATGGAACCTACATCGTCGCTCCCGGCAACGAATCCGCATTGATCAACGCGCTGCTCGATCTGGCGGACGATGTGGAGCTCCGGCGCAGTATTGGCGCGGCGAACCGTGCGAAGGCGCAGGCAGAATTTGACGAGAAGCGCATGATCGCCAGCTATCGCAGGCTCTACGCCAGCGCACTGGGGCGCGAGATATGACGGCGCAGATCGAGGTTGCGCTTCACCTTCGGTTCACGCGTTGGGGGACAGGTCTAAACCGCCATTGCGGTTAGGGCCGAGCCTCCCTAAAAGCGGCCCGCCAAACCAAGACAAGTCAAAGGAAAGAGCCCCAACGTGGCGCTGAGACCCGGTAACGAAAAATCCTCCGAAGAAAAGCAGGCGGAATTGCAGGCGGCGCAGGACGAGGTCCTGATGCGCGAGATCGACGATGCGGTTCGTCAGGAAGAATATTTGCGCTTCGTCCAGACCTATGGGCGCCCACTGCTCGGTGTGCTGATTGCGGGCTTGCTGGCCTTTGCTGGCTATCTGTTCTGGGACAACCGGCAGGAAGCGGCGATGGAGAAGTCGTCTGAAGACCTGATTGCGGCAATGGACCAATTCGGTGCGGGCAATCTCGATAGCGCCGGTTCCGCCGCTGCCGCCTTGGCAGAGGGCGCAGATGGCGCCGCCGCCGCTTCGGCCATGATGCTGCAGGCGGGCGCTGCGCTGCAAAGGGGCAATGCTGAGGAAGCGGCGAGGATCTATGGGCAGATTTCCCAAGACGATGCGCTGCCGCCGGCGCTGCGTGACCTCGCGACCATCCGTGAGGCAGCGATCACTTTCGACAGGCGCGATCCGGCCGAAATCGTTGCCCAGCTCAAGCCGCTGGCCGTACCCGGACATCCTTATTTTGGCAGCGCGGGCGAGCTGGTCGCTATGGCCTACCTCGAACAGGGCAAGCGCAAAGAGGCTGGAACCCTGTTCGGCGAAATCGCGAAAGACGAAGATGTCCCCGAATCGCTGAAGGCGCGCGCCAGGCAGATGGCGGGCCTGCTTGGGGTCGATGCGATCGAAGATGTCGAAGAACTGCTCAAGTCACAAGGGCTTGACGAAGAACAGCCAGCCGCAGGCGCAGCTACAGAATAGATTGATTGGATTGAACTCAATGAAAATACGCTCTTTTCCCCACAAGCTGCTGCTCGCCGTGCTGATGACTGGGACCTTGGCTGGATGCAGCGGTGGCCTGTTCGGCGGCGGCGACAAGAAGACCACTCCCACAGTAGGCGAGCGGGTTCCGGTATTGTCGCGGATCGAGAGCGGGGCCAAGGTCGATCCCACTCTGGCAGGCGTGTCGGTGGTTTTGCCGCCCGCGCAGGCCAACCCCGATTGGGCGCAGGCTGGCGGATCGGCCAGTAAGGCATCAGGCCATTTGGCTTTGTCCGAAACACCGCAGCGCGTGTGGATCGCCTCGATCGCCGGATCGACCGAGCGACGCCGCCTCGCAGCTGCGCCGGTGGTGAGCGGCGGCAAGTTGATCGTATGCGACACCAGTGGAGTGATCCATGCGTTCGACGCGAAGACCGGCGCGCGCCTGTGGAGCCATCGAGTGGAAATTGACGGCCAGCTTAACAATTCCGCATTCGGCGGCGGGGCGAGCATTGCCAACGGCCGGGTCTACGCCACCAACGGCGTGGGCGACGTGGTTGCGCTTGATGTCGAGACGGGTTCACAGGTCTGGAAAGTAAAGCCGGCCGGCCCGCTGCGCGGATCACCCACGATTGCCTTTGGCCATGTCTACGTGATGACACAGGACAACCAGATTTTCGCACTCGACGCCACCGATGGCAGCCAGGTGTGGCAGGAATCTGGTTCGGCGTCGCAGGCTGGCGTATTCGGAGTTGCTGCCCCGGCGGCGGGTCAGGGCACCGTGATCGCTGGCTATTCATCGGGCGAACTAACCGCCTATCGTTATGAGAATGGCCGCGTGTTGTGGTCGGATGCGCTGGCGCGCACCTCGATCTCGACCGAGGTCGGTTCGCTCACCGATATCGATGCCGATCCGATCGTCGATTCCGGGGCAGTTTACGCGCTGGGGCAGGGCGGACGCATGGCCGCTTATGAGCTGGTGACCGGGCAGCGCATCTGGGAACTCAATCTTGCCGGAATTTCCACCCCGGCGCTTTCCGGCGAATGGATCTTCACCTTGACCGACGATGCGCGTCTGCTCGCGATCGCACGGTCGAGCGGGCGAGTGCGCTGGGTCACGCAGTTGCAGCGCTACAAGGATGAGGAAGACAAAGAAGGGCCGATATTCTGGACTGGTCCAGTGCTGGCCGGAAACCAGCTGTGGGTCGCAAGCTCGCGCGGGCTGCTCTACCGGGTCAGCGTGGGCGAAGGCTCGGCCCAGCAATATGCCGATATCGGCCAGCCGATCACCCAGGCACCGATAGTTGCCGACAACATGCTGATTGTGCTGGACGATAGCGGACGTATCACTGCCTATCGGTGACTTGTCTGCGTCTGCGATCTTACGCGGGCGTTAACCCTTTCTCACTAAGAGCGCGCAGGATGGATAGGTGCGCGCACGATGCAGGCGAACTGCCGCAAAGCGATGTCTCGGCTGGGGTTGGCCTGGCCGGGCTGCTCGGCCTGTTCGCGTGGATCCTGTTCTGCCGCACCTATCCGCTGACCGCCGAATGGCTCGATCTGTCTGGCCCGCGAGAGGTCCTGTCCGGCCCGTACGCAGCCCTGGCGGCGATGCTATTTACCGCGGTTCCGATGGCGGCATGGTCATTGCTGGTCGATCGCGTACACCTGCGGCCATCGACGGGGATCGATTGGCAACGGGCCAGGCCGGTTTCCGCTATCATCGATGTCTCGGTGGTCAAGATCGCCGGGCTATGGGCCACCTGGGCGATCCTGGCCGTGCTCTATGCCATGTGCCGCTGGTACTGGAACGGGCAATATCTGTTTTCGATGGAGGTGCTTCGCACCGCTGCGATCCCGCTGGTGATTCTTTCCGTCCCTTACGTGATCTGGCTCGATCGATTCCTTGTCGAACCGCGCGACCACGCCTGGCACTTCGGCGCGATGCTGATCGGGCGTGAGGCATGGGATACCAGCGAGGTCA
>SBHJ01000275.1 GCA_006226465.1 Alphaproteobacteria bacterium
TGCCCAGAAGAGGACTCGAACCTCCACGCCCTTGCGAGCGCCGCCACCTGAAGACGGTGCGTCTACCAATTCCGCCATCTGGGCACACATGCGGCAGGTCATCGAAGCCTTTGCCGCGGGTAGGCGCGGGCCAATAGCGACTGGTCGCTACCTCTGTCAACGTCGATGATTGATCCGAGGCGCTTGCGGTAGAGCATGCCTTGCGGCAATGGGAAACGGCAGTCGCATATCGCTTCACACCCCTATTTGATCAACACAGGAAACCCATGACAAACTCCCTCTCTGGCAAGCTCATCACGATCTTCGGCGGCGGCGGGTTCCTGGGTCATTATGTCGCGCAGGCGCTGCTCGAGCGGGGCGCGCGCCTGCGCATTGCCAGCCGCAACCCCGAAAAGAGCTTCGCGCTAAAGGCGCTGGCCAATCTGGGGCATATCCAGTTTGTTCGTTGCGACATCAATGATGCAGCCAGGGTGGCACTGGTCGCTTCCGGTTCGCACAGTGTGATCAATCTGGTCGGCAGCTTTGCCGGAGACCAGATGCAGCTGATGGGCCATGCCGCAGGCACAGTCGCCAGTGCTGCCCGGCAGGCTGGCGCATCGGTGCTGGTCCATCTTAGTGCCATCGGGGCTGATGCGGAGTCCGACGCAACCTATGCGCGCGCTAATGCTCTGGGCGAAGAGCTGGTACGCAAGGAGTTTCCCAAGGCGACGATCCTGCGCCCTTCCGCCCTGTTCGGTTCGGACGACAACTTCGTGAACCTGTTTGCCGGATTGATACGCATTCTGCCAATCGTCCCGATCTTCGGCCCGGAATCGAAGTTGCAGCCCTGCTATGTCGACGATGTTGCCGAAGCGATCGCTTTGGCAGTGTGTGATCCGCAAGGGCATGGCGGCAAGACCTATGAACTGGCTGGGCCGGAAGTGATCACCATGGTCGAAATGCATCGGCGGATTGCCCATGCCCAAGGTCGCCATCGCAAGCTGCTGCCGCTGCCCGATGCCGCTTCGGCATTGATCGCGGCGCTTCCCGCCACGCCGATCAACCGCGACCAATGGGTGATGCTCAAGGCCGGCAATGTTGCCTCTGGCAAGCTTCCCGGCTTCAAGCAGCTGGGCATTGAACCGCGCCCGCTGGGCTTGTTTCTCGATCGCTGGATGATCCCCTATCGCAAGCACGGCAGGTTTGGCCGTGCCGATGCGACAGCGGGTTAACTGCCCTCGCCACCGACAGCCGGAGGCGGGAGCGTCGTTCCGACCGGCTCAACTACCAGCACCGCGCCATCGCTGCCGGTAATCCGCACACGAGTACCAACCGCCAGGTCCGGTCCGCGCGCGAGCCATTCGCTGTCGCCATGCTTGACCCTGCCCGATCCCCCATCGAAGGCCTGGGTGACGACCGCCGATTCCCCGACCAGCCGGCTGCCACGCCGGTTCATCAGAGGATCGGAGCTTTCGATCGGTGAATCGCGCAAGAAGCGCTTGGCACTGAAGGCGGCAATCAGCGCAAGCGATACAAAGATAACGACCTGAGCCGGCAGGCTCAACCCAAGGCCGAAGGTCAGCAGGCCGGTGATGATTGCCGCGACAGCCAGCCAGATAAGATAGACGCCAGGCACCAGCATTTCGAGCGCGGCCAGCACCAGCCCGATGCTTATCCATACCCAATAGGGTTCGAAGGAATCGAGACCGCCCATCAACTGTCGCCGGAACGCGGCACGCTGGCGCGGGCCCGCGCATCGCGCGAAAGCTCCAGCGGCACAGTGACATCGCCTTCCTTGGGGTTGATCGCGTCACGAACCAGCTCCCCGATCCCGCCGAGCGAGCCGATCAGCTGGGTCGCCTCGACCGGGAAGAGGATGGTCTTGGCATTGGGGCTGTCAGCAAACTTCCCCACCGCCTTGGTATATTCCTGCGCAATGAAATAGTTGATCGCCGCATTGCCGCTCTGCGCAATCGCATCGGAGACCATCTGTGTTGCCTTGGCTTCGGCTTCGGCCGCGCGTTCGCGCGCTTCGGCATCGCGGTAGGCCGCTTCCTTCTTGCCCTCGGCCGAAAGGATTGCGGACTGCTTCTCGCCTTCGGCGCGCAGGATGCGGCTGGCGCGTTCGCCCTCGGCCTCAAGGATCTCGGCGCGCTTGAGGCGTTCGGCCTTCATCTGGCGCGCCATCGCCTCTGAAATGTCATGCGGCGGGCGGATGTCCTTGATCTCGACGCGGGTGATCTTGACCCCCCAGGGCGAAGTCGCGTGATCAACCACACCGAGCAGCCTGGCATTGATCTCGTCGCGCTTCGAAAGCGTTTCGTCGAGGTCCATCGAACCCATCACCGTGCGCAGGTTGGTGGTCGTGATTGCCATGATCGCGGCGTAGAGATTGTGTACTTCATAGGCCGCCTTGCCCGCATCCAGCACCTGGAAGAACACCACTGCATCGACGCCGACCATGGCATTGTCGCGGGTGATGATTTCCTGCCCCGGAATATCGAGCACCTGCTCCATCATGTTGACCTTCTGGCCGACGCGATCGATGAAAGGCACGAGGATATGCATGCCCGGATCGGCGGCAGTGGTGAATTTCCCAAGTCGTTCAATGGTGTAGACATAGCCCTGCTTCACGACGCGGACCGCCATGAACAGGAACACCAGAAGCACGAACACCAGTGCGACCAGAGCAACAAAACCCATTTGAATAAGACTCCCACCAACTGTCAGGAGACAGCCTAACGCGCGCCGAGGAAGGTTCCAAGCGAAACCGGGTGGAAACCAACACTATCGCTTTATTTCAGATATTTAAGAAATTTCATTCTCAATTATTACAGCTAATACGGCGCGCCTGGATCATTTCGGGCGTTTATAAGGCCTCTCCATAGAGGCCCAGCAGCGCCGCCCAGGCCCGCGCGGCTGGCTCCGGCGCATAGGACGGGCTGTCGGGCACGCACCAGCCGTGATCGGCAGGATAGACTTCGATCTCAGCGCTACGCCCAGCATCGCTGGCTGCCCGGCGCAGCACGTCCTTGTCCTGCGGCGCCTTGGCGTCGTCATTCTGGGCGATCGCGATCAGGGCCGAAGCCTGCATCCTGGCGAACATCTCGTGTGGGCTGAGCGGATCGTCCGGCCGCACCAGCCCGCCGCCATGGAAGCTAGCCGCAGCCTTGATGCGCTCCGGAACCGCTGCCGCGCTCCACATCGTAAACGAACCCGTCATGCAATAACCCTGCGTCCCGATCCCGCGCGACACGTCAACTGCATCCTGGCTATCGAGCCAGGCTATTGCGGCGGCGGCATCGCGCATGACCGCAGTGGCATCGAGGCGGGCGCGCCACGGTCCGACCTTTTTAAACCCTCCTTGCGCTGCAAAATCGACAAAGTCGGCAAACTGCTCACCCGCCGCGTCACGGTAGTAGGGGTTGGCGACAAGCACGGCATAGCCCTCGCCCGCCAACTGTCGGGCCATCTTGCGCTTGGCCTCGCGCAGGCCGCCAATATCAGGCCAGAACAATACTGCCGGAGCCTTGCCATGTGACGGATGGACAAAGAAGCCATCGATAGTCCCGTCCTCGGATGCGAACTGGATGGCGCTCTCTTGAAGCTCCGGGGCGGGGGAAGCCGAGGCGCCATTCCCATCTGGCGGCGCGCAGGCGGTGACCGCTGCCGCTCCAGCTGCCATGCCAAAGCTGCGCCGGGTCAAACCCTGCCTGACCCACTTCTCGATCATCGCTTCATCGCACATCGCATTTCTCCTCCCCGCCTCGCGATTGGAGCCTATGCCCAGTTCTGGCGATGGACAAGCACGACAATGCGTTGCAACATGCCACTCGAGGGGAGAGAATCGACGATGATCAAGCAAAGTTTCGGACTGTTGGCGGCGCTGGCGCTGGCGGGTTGCGGCATGTTGGGTGGAGACCGTTCCGACCCTGCAACCGAAGGCGTCACCGATGCCATGTTGGCCGCCGGTGTGGGCGATGAATGGCTGAGCTACGGCGGCGGAATGGACGAGCAGCGCTTCTCCCCGCTCGATCAAATTACCCAGGCCAATGTCGGCGAGCTGGGACTCGCCTGGTTTGCCGATCTCGATACTGCGCGCGGGCAGGAAGCCACCCCGCTGATGCACGATGGCACGATCTACGTCTCAACCGCCTGGAGCATGGTCAAGGCCTACGATGCCAAGACCGGCGAGCTGAAGTGGGCCTATGATCCCGAAGTACCACGCAGCATATTGGCGCAGGTCTGCTGCGACGCGGTCAACCGTGGTGTCGCACTCTATGGTGACAAGGTCTATGTCGCGGCGCTGGATGGTCGCCTGATCGCGCTTGACCAGAAGACCGGCAAAGTGGCCTGGTCCACCACGGTCGTGCCCGATCAGGACAATTACGCGATCACCGGCGCGCCGCGCATCGCCAATGGGCTGGTGCTGATCGGAAGTGCGGGCGCGGAGTATCGCGCGCGCGGTTTCCTCGCTGCCTATGACTGGCAGACAGGCAAGGAGGTCTGGCGCTTCCACACCGTTCCGGGCAATCCGGCCGACGGTTTCGAGAACGATGCGATGAAAAAGGCTGCCGAAACCTGGGGCGGCGAATGGTGGAAATTTGGCGGCGGTGCGACCG
The DNA here is from genome assembly GCA_006226465.1 of Alphaproteobacteria bacterium. Taxonomy (GTDB): domain Bacteria; phylum Pseudomonadota; class Alphaproteobacteria; order Sphingomonadales; family Sphingomonadaceae; genus Erythrobacter. Next base: position 4,602 of record SBHJ01000275.1, read on the forward strand.
TTTGGGATTCGATCGTCTTCGATCCCGCAACCAACCTAATCTTCTTTGGCACCGCCAATGCCGAGCCGTGGAACCCCAAGGTCAACGATCGCGGCACGGGTGATGCGCTCTATTCTGGCTCCATCGTCGCGCTCCATGCAGATACCGGCGAATATGCCTGGCACTTCCAGGAAACGCCCGAAGATCGCTGGGATTTCGATTCGACCTCGCAAATCACCGTTGCCGATCTCGATTTGAAGGGCGCCAAGCGCCGCGTTGTGATGCATGCGCCAAAGAACGGTTTCTTTTACGTGCTCGACGCCAAGACCGGCGAGTTCCTCTCAGGCGAGGCCTTTGGAAACGTGAATTGGGCGAGTGGTCTCGATCCCAAGACCGGGCGGCCCAATATTGTTCCTGAGGCTCGCTATGAGCAGACCGGACAGGTCTTTATCGGAACCCCCGGGCCCTATGGGGCGCATACCTGGCACCCGATGAGCTTCAGCCCAAAGACCGGGCTGATGTATATCCCGGCCAACAATACCATTCAGGCCTATCTTGCGGATAATGACTTCGAAGGTTCAGATCAGGGATTCCAGCTCGGGCTCGATGCTGGTGCTGTCGCCACGCCCGCTGATCCGAAAATCAGGGCCGAAGCGCTCGCAGCGATGACCGGCTACCTTCTGGCCTGGGATCCGATTGCACAGAAGGAAGTGTGGCGGGTCGATTACCCCGGCCCTTCCAATGGCGGCACGCTTTCGACCGCAGGTAATCTGGTGTTCCAGGGCACCGCCTTCGGAGAATTCCGGGCTTATGCGGCCGATAGCGGCAAACAGTTATGGTCCTTCCCGGCGCAAACCGGGATCATCGCTGCACCCATGACCTACCGGATCGACGGCGAGCAATACGTCGCGATTCTCGCCGGTTGGGGCGGACTGTGGGATGTCAATTGGGGCATCGCCGCGACCAAATCCGGCTACACACCGAACATCAGCCGCCTGATGGTGTTCAAACTGGGCGCAAAGGGCAAACTTCCTGCACCGCCTCCCCTGTCCGAGCGTGTTCTTGACCCGCCTGCCTTCAAGGGAACCCCCGAACAGGCTGCGATGGGACAGGATCTCTACGGGAGGTATTGCAGTGCCTGCCACGGCGACGCGGCGATCTCGGGTGTACTCAATCCCGACTTGCGGCACTCGGCTGCGATCGGCAGCCCCGACGCGATCAGATCGGTCGTGATTGATGGCGCGTTGGAGCACAACGGCATGGTCAGCTTCGCCCGGTCGATCAAACCCGAAGGGGCAGAGGCGATCCGCCAATACATCATCAAGCGCGCCAATGAGGACAAGGCGTTGGAGAA
>SBHJ01000235.1 GCA_006226465.1 Alphaproteobacteria bacterium
TGGTTGTGGCCAAGAACGACGTGGCGCACGAAGGGCTTGCGCGACAATTCGCCGACCATTCGATCCACCGTCGTTACCTGGCGGTCTGCGCCGGACATCCGAAGCAGGTTGAAGGTACCATCGAAGCGCGGATCGGGCGCAGCGACGCCAACCGCAAGAAAATGGCAATACTCGACAAGAATTCCTCACGCGGAAAGCACGCGATCACCCACTATAAGGTGCTGAAGAAGCTCGATTCGAGCGCATTGGTCGAATGTCGCCTGGAAACCGGGCGAACCCACCAGGTTCGCGTTCACTTTGCGTCAATCGGGCATGCGCTATTGGGGGATCCGATTTATGGACGCACACCCGCAAGTTTACGACCAATTATCAAGCATTTGGGTTTCGATCGGCAAGCCTTGCACGCCGCGAATCTGGGCTTCGAGCATCCGGTAACCGGCAAATGGCTGGAATTCACCTCTCCGCTACCCGACGACATGCAGGAATTGATCGACGAACTGGTCCAGTGAAATCGACGAAAATCACTGCAAAGCGGAATTTTTGCGCCTATATGTAACCGCGTGGCCCGCAACAACGGATGCCCATCAGGGGTCCAAAGCGCCGGGTTGACGCAAGAAAGGTTTGGGAAAAGTGAGTAATAACAAACGTATGAGTGTCCCGGCCCTGAGCGGTGAGCAGAGCCTCAACCGCTATCTGGCCGAGATCAAGAAGTTCCCGGTGCTGACGGCAGAGCAGGAATATATGCTCGCCAAGCGATACCAGGAACATGAAGACCCCGAAGCTGCGGCACAGCTGGTGACGAGCCATCTTCGGCTCGTGGCCAAGATCGCCATGGGCTATCGCGGCTACGGCCTGCCGGTCAGCGACCTCATTTCCGAGGGCAACGTAGGCCTGATGCAGGGCGTGAAGAAATTCGAGCCCGATCGCGGCTTCCGCCTTGCCACCTACGCCATGTGGTGGATCAAGGCATCGATCCAGGAATTCATTCTACGCAGCTGGAGCCTCGTCAAGATGGGCACCACCGCCGCGCAGAAGAAGCTGTTCTTCAACCTGCGCCGGATGAAGAAGCAGCTCGACGCTTACGAAGATAGCGACCTTCATCCCGATGATGTGGCGAAGATTGCCAAGGACCTCGGCGTGCCCGAGCAGGAGGTCGTCAACATGAACCGCCGGATGATGATGGGCGGCGATGGCTCGCTCAACACGCCGATGCGGAATGGCGAAGAAGGCTCTGGCGAATGGCAGGACTGGCTGGCTGACGATGGCCCGCTGCAGGACGAACTGGTCGCCGATGCCGAAGAGGCCGATGTGCGGCATGAAATGCTGGTCGAAGCGATGGAATCGCTCAACGATCGCGAAAAGCACATCCTGACCGAGCGCCGCTTGACGGATAACCCGCAGACGCTCGAAGAACTGAGCCAGGTTTACGATGTCAGCCGCGAGCGTATTCGCCAGATTGAGGTTCGCGCCTTCGAGAAACTGCAGAAGGCAATGCAGCGCATTGCGGGCGAAAGGCTTCTGCCGGGTATGGCCTGAGCCAAGCCCGAAATATCCGGAGTTATCGAGGGGCGGTTTATTACCGCCCCTTTTGATTCTGGATTCTATTCCGCTGTGGTCGGGTCGATGATCGTGCGTACTTCGCTGACCGAATTGGCAGGAAAGCCTGCCGTTTCCGCATGCTGACGAATCAGATCAGCACTCTCGGCGCGGTAAATGCAGTAGATCTTGTCATCGGTGACATAGGAATGGACCCATTGGATCTGCGGTCCCATATCGCGCAGCACACTGCACGATTGCTGCGATGCGCCTTGAAGATCGGAAGCTGACAAGGAGCCTGCACCGGGCATTTCACGTTCGATCACAAATTGCGGCATAACGATTCTCCCCTTCGCAACCCGCTGCCTGCAATACAGCAACACTCACCAAACAGCGATTGTAATTCTGCGACCGCGCGCTAACCCCGCAAACATGCTGCGCACCATTGCCCGATATGCCGCCCAAGTGATCTTGTGGTTCGTGGGGCTGAGCCTGGCATTTGTGCTGGTTTTCAAGTTCGTGCCGGTCCCGATCACCGCCACCATGGCGCTGGATGGCGAGGTGTGGGAAAACGGTTTGACCAAGGATTGGGAATCGCTCTCCAGTATCGATCGCAACATAGTGACGGCAGTGATAGCGGCGGAGGACGGCAAGTTCTGCCAGCACAGCGGGTTCGATACCGAAGCCATTGCCAAGGCGGCGGCCCGCAACATGCAGGGCGGGCGCATCCGCGGTGGCTCGACCATCAGTCAGCAGACCGCCAAGAATGTGTTCTTGTGGCAGGGCGGCGGCTTCTTCCGCAAGGGGTTGGAAGCCTGGTTCACCGTGCTGATCGAGAACGTCTGGGGCAAGCGGCGGATCATGGAGGTCTATCTCAACGTCGCCGAAACCGGGATCGCCACCTATGGGGTCGAGGCCGGAGCGCAGCGCTATTTCAATCACTCCGCCGCACGGCTCAGCAGCAACGAGGCGGCGCGCATGGCAGCCGCCTTGCCCTCGCCCAAGAAGCGAGCCGTAGTGAGCCCCGGCGGCTTTACCCGGCGCTATGGCAATACGATCCAACGCCGCATGCGCGTTGTGCGCAATGAAGGGCTCGATGCCTGCGTCTATGATTGATTTTTTGTGGATTAGCTCAAGACAATCAGCGACTTGCAAAGGTCGCTCTAGAGATATATGTTATAACATACCTATAGAATGATATTTCGTATCCTTTTGTTTTATAGTGATTTTTCTTGTCACATCGCGATTTTTGGGCATGTAGGGGAAGCAATCGGCGCAAGGTCTTCCGAAAAGGACGAGGTGGGATTGGGGCACTCACATCATCACGATCATGCACATGGCTACGGCGGGCACGCGCGCAACCATTCGCACGCCCCTGCCGATTTCGGGCGTGCATTTGCCATTGGCGCGGTGCTCAATTCCGCATTTGTCATTGTCGAGGCAGTTTACGGATTCCTTTCCGGCTCGATGGCGCTGATCGCCGATGCGGGTCACAACCTGTCAGACGTGCTTGCGCTGCTGCTCGCCTGGGGTGCCAGCGTAGCGGCCAAGCGTCCCGCCTCGACCGGCTTTACCTATGGTTACAAGAGCTCGACCATCCTTGCCGCCTTCGCCAATGCCTTGTTGCTGGCGGTGACGGTCGGCGCGATCCTGTTCGAGACATTGCACCGCATGGTAGAACCCGCCCCGGTGCAGGGCATGACCATGGTTCTCGTCGCCGGGATCGGCATTCTGATCAACACGGCCACCGCACTGTTGTTCATGCGCGGGCGGAAACACGATCTCAACATTCGCGGCGCGTTCCTGCACATGGCCGCCGATGCGCTGGTTTCGCTGGGCGTGGTGCTGGCCGGGCTGGCGATCATCTATACGGGCGCCATGTGGATCGATCCGGTCACCAGCCTGATCATCGTAGCGGCCATTGCATGGGGCACCTGGGGGCTAGCGCGCGATAGCATCAAGCTCGGCCTCAACGCTGTACCCGATGGGATTGACGCAGCGGCCGTGCAGGCGCACCTTTCACGGCTTGCGGGCGTCGAAGCAGTCCAGCACCTCCACATCTGGCCGATGAGTACCACCGAGACCGCATTGACCGCGCACCTTGTCATGCCAGGCGGACATCCGGGCGACGCATTCCTGCAAGAACTCGCCCATGGCCTCGATCGCGCGTTCGGGATTGGTCACACGACAGTGCAGATTACCACCACCCAGATGCAGGGATGTTGTCTGCAGGGGATGAAATGAACGGAGGAGCGAGATGGTGAGTGACACGACACGTGAAGGCGGATGCGGATGCGGACATGTGCGCTACCAGGTCGAAGGTGAGCCGATCTTCGTCAACAATTGTCACTGCCGCCAGTGCCAGCAGCAGACCGGCGGTACCAGCGTGGTCAATGCCTTCTACGAGAACGAGCGCGTCACGGTGACGTCCGGCACTCTGACCGAGCATGTCCTTGAAGCCGGCAGCGGCGGGCCGCATGTGATCTGCCGCTGCGGTGAGTGCGGAGTGGCGATGTGGAGCTATTATCCACGGATCGGGCGGATTGCCCTGGGCCTGCGCGTTGGCACATTGGACGATCCTGGCTCGCTCACCCCCGATGCGGTGATCTGGCTGCAGGACAAGATGCCCTGGGTGACCCTGCCCGAAGGTATCCCGCACTTTGACCAGTACTATGATTTCCGCGAAGTGCTGCCGCAAGATCGCGTCGCGCGGATGGACGCGCTGATCGAACGGCGAAAGGCGGGAGAGGGTTAGGCCTCGTCCCGATACAGCGCTTCCGCGCGAGTTCCCCTGCCATTGGCATCGAGCTCGATCCGTTCGACCACGATCTTGCCTCGTCCCACGCTCAGATAGCAAATCGCAATCGCGCCTACACCAGCGTGGACACCGATCAACTCAAACAGGATCGGTGGAGTGGCCGCCAATCCTGCAGCCCAATAGGGACGGATTGCATCCTTGCCCTGCAGGCAACCGTCCGGCGAGAATCCCCGTTCCGCGATCAGCGGCGAGCGCATTTCGAAATCGTCATGGTAGTGCGCCAGGATGCGGTCGAGATCGCCCGAGTTCCAGGCAGCGATCCATTCGCGCGCAAAGGCTTCCGCTTCTTCGGCAGCAATGATCCTGCCGCCGCCGGGCATTGACTCAGGCCGCTTCTTCCTTGGCCTCGCCGCCCTTCTTGCCGTGCATCACCTGGATCGGATCCTTCCTCCCGCCAACCACATCGGCGTCGACCACGATCTCGCTCACCCCGTCCATATCGGGCAGGTCGAACATCGTATCGAGCAAGATGCCTTCGACGATCGAACGCAGGCCGCGCGCACCGGTCTTGCGCTTGATCGCACGTTCGGCAATCGCCTGAAGCGCATCATCGGTGAAGGTCAGTTCGACATCCTCAAGCTCGAAGAGCTTGCGGTACTGCTTGACCAGTGCGTTCTTCGGTTCCTGCAGGATCTTGACCAGAGCATCGACATCGAGGTCGTGCAGCGTCGCGATCACCGGCAAGCGGCCGACGAATTCGGGGATCAGGCCGAACTTGAGCAGATCTTCCGGCTCGCCCTTCTCCAGCAGCTCACCGATCCGGCGCTTGTCAGGGTCGGCGACATTGGCGCCGAAACCGATCGAGCGTTTCTGCAAGCGGTCGGCAATGATCTTGTCGAGCCCGGCAAAGGCGCCGCCACAAATGAACAGGATATTGGTGGTATCGACCTGCAGGAACTCCTGCTGCGGATGCTTGCGCCCACCCTGCGGGGGAACCGAGGCGGTGGTGCCTTCCATCAGCTTGAGCAGAGCCTGCTGCACACCCTCACCCGACACGTCGCGCGTGATCGATGGGTTTTCCGCCTTGCGAGTGATCTTGTCGATCTCATCGATGTAGACGATGCCGTGCTGTGCCTTCTCGACATTGTAGTCAGACGATTGCAGCAGCTTGAGAATGATGTTCTCGACATCCTCGCCCACGTAACCCGCTTCGGTCAGCGTGGTCGCGTCTGCCATGGTGAATGGCACGTCGAAGGTGCGCGCCAGCGTTTGCGCCAGCAGCGTCTTGCCCGAACCTGTTGGACCGACCAGCAGGATATTCGATTTGGCGAGCTCGACATCACCCGCCTTGCCGCTGTGCCGCAACCGCTTGTAATGGTTGTGCACCGCGACTGAGAGCACGCGCTTGGCGCGATCCTGCCCGATCACGTAATCATTCAGCGTTTCGAAGATATCCTTGGGCGTGGGTACTTCGCCTTCCTTGCGGCCGGCGATCCCTGCCTTGGTCTCCTCGCGAATGATGTCGTTGCACAGCTCGACGCACTCGTCGCAGATGAAGACCGTTGGCCCTGCGATAAGCTTGCGTACCTCGTGCTGCGACTTCCC
>SBHJ01000143.1 GCA_006226465.1 Alphaproteobacteria bacterium
AATTCCCCTGGTCTCGACCAAATGCCGACACAGCGACAAGCCATCTTCGCCCGGCATCATGATGTCGAGCAGCACGAGGTCGGGCCTCTGTTGGAGGAGGCGACTGCGTGCGGCGGCCGCGCTCTCTGCTTCCTGCACGGCGAACCCCTGGTCGATCAGATACTCGGCCAGGGGTTCGCGCAGTGTCGGCTCGTCATCGACAAGCAGGATGGATGAGAGGCCGGAATCGCTCATGACAACTGTCCTTGCCGCAGCCCGGCATTGCGCTCAACCGGCGATTGCAGCCAGGCTTTGCGCCGGGGTCAATTGCCCCCTCGGCGCTCCTGCATGCGCGCCTTCATCGCGGCGTGCGCAGCGGCGCGCTCTTCGGGAGAAATCGTTCCCGACTTGTCGGTATCGACTTCGGCGAAATGCTTGGCGACCGCGGCATCGAATTCGGCGCGGGTCACCGCCTTGTCACCGTCGGTATCGGCCTGCTTGAGCATATGCATGGCCATAGTGCTGCGGTGGTCGCCGCGCTTGCCATGCTCGCCGTGTTCGCGACCTTCGTGCATTTGGGCACGCATTTCGGCATGCTTGCCCATGCGGCCTTCGTGAGCCTTGTGCCCAGCTGCAAGTTCCTCGGCAGAAAGGCCACCGCTCTTGTCTGTGTCTAGCTTTGCGAACATGGCCTCGGCATGCTCCTTGTGCCGCCCTTCCATCTTCTCGCGGCGAGCTTCATGCGCGGCTTTCATTTCCTCAGGCGAGAGTTCGCCGTCACCGTTGGCATCGGCCTTGGCAAAATGTTCGGCATGACGCTCGCCCCGCTTTTCCGCTTTTTCAGCCTTGTGGGCAGCGTGATCGGTAGCGTCGAGAACTCCGTCGCCATTGACGTCCATATGACCGAACATCTTGGCGCTCTTTGCAGTCATCTCTTCAAGCGTAACGGTTCCATCGCCACCGCCATCAGGACCTTTCTTGCCTCCATGATGGTCAGCCAGGGCAACGGTCGAGCCCGCCAGTGCCAGTGCGGCCGCGGAAAGGGTCAAAGTCAATTTACGCATATCTTGAACTCCCAAATCTGATTCGTCTGAGCTGCGGCGCCAGCCGGCGGAGGGGAACTGGGGGGTTCGCCGGATAGCCGCCGCAACTCACATCGAAGTACTAACCTTGTACTGTCGCAGATTTATCCCGGATGACCGAAGATTTGTCGCAAATTGTATCGCCGGTTTGGCCGCGTTCATTCGCGCGAAAGAACGTGGCCCAGCCAGATCGCTATCAGCCCTGAACCATGCAGAAGGCGTTGAGTTTGTTGCCATCAGGATCGCGGAAGTACCCGGCATAGAAAGTATTGCCGTTTTCGTCCGGCTCACCACGCGGGCCTGGGGCACCTTCGTCGCTGCCGCCGTTGGCCATGGCAATATCGTATAGCCGCTTGACCTGGTCCGGGTCAGCAGCCTGCAGCGCCACCATGGTGCCGTTGCCGACCGTCGCCGCATTGCCGTCGAATGGCTTGCTCAGCGCCACACCCGCGCCGCCATCCCATGTGCCCCAGGCGATGAATGTGTCGAATTCCATCATTCGCCCGACACCCATTTCCTTGGCGATCGCGTCATAGAATGGCGCGTTCTTCTGCAAGTCATTGGTTCCCAGCGTCACATATCCGATCATCGTAACTCTCCTGTGCGAATCGGGGATCGACTCGCCTATGGCAGAACATTACGAGAACAACGATGTTCCTACAAGCGCAATCACAGCGCTGCGCATTGGCGCTCAAGCCACGTCAGGTCCTCGCCATCGAGCTGTGGCGCGAGCAGCGAAAATACTTTGCGGTGGTAGTTTTCCCACCAGGCGATCTCGTCCGGGCTCAGCATGCCTTTGTCCACCAGCCTGCGGTCGATCGGCACGAAAGTGAGCGTTTCAAAGCCGAGGTAATCGCCTTCCGCATTCTCGATCTGACGCGGTTCGACCAGCACGAGGTTTTCGATCCGGATGCCGAAGTGGCCCTGCTTGTAATAGCCCGGCTCGTTCGACAGGATCATCCCCGCAAACAATTCCTGGTCGGTTCCGGCCTGCCCGCCGGCCGACTTTGCGATTCGCTGTGGTCCCTCGTGGACCGAGAGAAAGCTGCCTACGCCGTGCCCAGTGCCGTGCGCGTAGTCGACGCCTGCGGCCCACAGGTATTGTCGCGCAAAACCGTCAAGCTGGCTGCCCGCGGTGCCTTGGGGGAAGATCGCGCGATCGATCGCGATATGGCCCTTGAGCACGCGGGTGTAGCGATCGCGCATCTCGGGCGTGGGTTCGCCCGGCCCGACCCATACGGTGCGGGTAATGTCGGTCGTGCCATCGATATATTGCCCGCCCGAATCGACGAGATAGATCGAGCCCGGCGGTATGGTAAGGTTACTTTCTTCATCGGCGCGATAATGCGGCAGCGCGGCATGCGGCCCTGCGGCAGTGATCGTATCGAACGACAGGTCACGCACATCGCCGTGCGCCTCGCGAAATTCGAGTAATTTGGCAGCTGCGGTCAGTTCGTCGACCTTGCCCGAAGGAGCCTCGCGCTCGATCCAGTGGAGGAAGCGCGCCACCGCCGCTCCGTCGCGGGCCTGGGCATCGCGATGGCCCTGCCGTTCAGCGCTGTTCTTGATCGCCTTGGGCAGAATCGCAGGATCGCGCGCGAAAGTCACTTCGGCGCCAGCCGCTTCGAGCAATTGCGCGATTGCGGCGACACCATAATCGGGATCGACAGAAACACGCTTGCCCTTGAGTTCGCCCAGAGCCGGAGCGAAATCTGCCCGGTCGCGGACGATCACCGCATTGCCAAGGTGTTGGGTCAGTTCGGGCGTGACCTTTTCGGGAGCGATGAACAATTCGGCGGTGCCATCGGCCTTGGCGACAAGATAACTCAGCGCCACCGGGGTGTGGTTCACGTCGGTCCCACGGATATTGAGCAGCCAGGCGATCGAATCGAGCGCAGAGATGATGGCCGCGTCCTGCCCATCCTGCTTGAGCTGGTCGGCGATGGCAGCACGTTTCTCAGAAGAAGATTGGCCGGCAAGCTCGGTACGGTGCACCATGGCAGGCGCAACCGAGGGTTCAGGACGATCCTGCCACACGGCATCCACGGGATTGGGTTCAATTGGAACCAGCTCGATCCCGGTTCGGGCGAGCTTGGTCTCGATCATGCTCACCCATTTGCGGGTGTGGAGCCACGGATCGTATCCGATGCGCGCACCCTTTTTCGCATTGTCAGCAAGCCAGCCGCCAATCGTGTCCTTGGGAACAGAGCGATATTCGAACAGTGCTTCGTCCACCTGTTCGCGCACCTGCACCGTGTAACGCCCGTCGACAAAGATCGCCGCCTTGTCCTGCAAGACCACAGTACTGCCAGCAGAGCCGCCGAAACCTGTCAGCCATGCCAGGCGCTGGGCATAGGCGCCGACGTATTCGCTCATGTGCTCGTCGCTGATCGGAATAACGAAGCCATCAAGTTGACGTGCCTTGAGCTCCTGCCGCAGGGCTGAAAGGCGGGCTTCATGGGTCTGCATCAGCATTTGATTGATTCCTGTCTTCAAGCGCTTGCTATGCCGCTAGAGCGGGATTGCTCTCAATAGCAACCATTATAGGCACACGGCGCCGCGCTTGCCACCCACCGGCAGGTGCAGTCCATTGCGCCAGAAAGGCTGCCGGGAGCCGCTCGAATGAAATCACCGTTTGCGCATTTCACGCTCATTGCCGCTTGCCTAGTACTGGCGCCCATGGCAGCGCGCGCTGCCGATAGTGATGCCGATAGTGAAAGCGAGAGCGTGAGCAAAGCCGCACCCAAATCCCCGCCGGTCGCCGAGAAGCGCGAACATAGCGTTACCCACCACGGGATCACCCTGACCGATCCCTACGCCTGGCTTCGCGATCAGAGCTATCCCACGGTCGATGACAAAGATGTGCTCGATTACCTCAACGCCGAAAATGCTTGGTTCGAAGCGCGCATGGCCCCGCACAAGGCGCTGACCGAAGATCTTTTCAAGGAGATGCGCGCGCGCATCAAGGAAGACGACAGCACCGTTCCCCAGAAGGATGGCGACTGGCTCTATTGGTCAGAGTTCGAAGAGGGCGCGCAATATCGCAAATGGTATCGCAAGCCAGCGTCGGGTGGCGATCCGGTGCTGTTGCTCGACGAGAACGCAATGGCGGAAGGGCTTGAATACTTCAGGCTCGGCGCATTGTCTGTCAGCAAGAGTGGGCGCTATCTCGCCTATTCTACCGACACTAACGGTTCAGAACGCTTTACCGCGCGGATCAAGGATCTGGAAACTGGCGATCTGCTGGCTGACGAGATACCGGAAACCCTCTCGGGGCTGATCTGGCTCGCGGGTGACAGCATGATCGCCTATGGCAAGGTCGATGACCAGTGGCGGGTCAACAATGTCAGGCTCCACACAATCGGTACCCCGGCGGCAGAGGATGTCGAGGTCTTCAAGGAAGAGGATGTCACCTTCCGTGTTGGCGCCGGTTTGAGTGCGCAGGACGACTGGCTGATCATCTCCACCGGCGACAATGAAACCAGCGAAGTTCGGCTTGTGCGAGCCGACGATCCGACTGGTGAGCAGATCCTTGTCAAACCGCGCCGCAAGGGGGTGGAATACGATGTCGATCTGCGAGATGGCGTGATCTACGTCCACACCAACGACAACCACGTCAATTTCCGCCTTGCAACTGCTTCGCTCGACAATCCAGGCGAATGGGCAACGGTGATCGGCGGTGCTGATGATTTCTATCTTACCGGAGTTTCGCTGTTCAAAGATTTCTATGTCGTCGAGGGGCGTGAAGAGGGCCTCGATCAGATCGAGATCCGTTCATACGATAATCCCGAACGGTCAACCTACATCACCTTCCCAGAAGCGAGCTATGTGACCGGGTTGTCGAACAATCCCGAATACGACATGCGCAAGCTGCGGCTGTCTTATGAGAGCATGGTCACGCCGAACAGTGTCTATGACTACGACGTTGGGTCGGGCAAGCTCGAACTGCTCAAACAGCAGGAAATCCCCAGCGGCTATGATGCTTCGCTCTACACCACCGAGCGGGTGATGATCGACGCGCGCGACGGCACCAAGGTGCCTGTCAGTGTATTCTATCGCAAGGATCGCGACCAAATGAATGGTGGGCCCGGTGGCCCGCTGCATCTCTATGCCTATGGCGCCTATGGCTATGCCATTCCGCCGGGCTTTTCGACCACCCGGCTTAGCCTGGTCGATCGCGGCTTTGCCTATGCCATTGCGCATATTCGCGGAGGCGATGATCTGGGCCGCCGCTGGTACTTGCAGGGCAAGGCTTTCGAGCGGCGCAATACTTTCAACGATTTCGTCGATTCCGCGCGGGGACTGATCAAACTGGGCTATACGTCACAGGGCAAGGTGACCGCTTCGGGCGGCTCTGCCGGGGGCGAGCTGATGGGCGCGGTGATCAACCAGGCACCCGATTTGTGGGGGGCGATTGTTGCGCATGTGCCATTCGTCGATGTGATCAACACCATGCTCGACGATACCTTGCCGCTGACCCCTGGCGAATGGCAGGAATGGGGCAATCCGATTACCGACAAGGAAGCCTTTGCCTATATGCTCAGCTACAGCCCCTATGATCAGGTAGTGGCGAAAGACTATCCGCCCATGCTGGTCACCGCCGGGCTCAACGATCCCCGCGTGACATATTGGGAGCCCGCCAAATGGGTCGCCAAATTGCGCGATGTGAAGACCGACAGTAACGAGCTTCTGCTCAAGACAAATATGGGCGCGGGGCACGGCGGCAAATCGGGCCGGTGGAACTCGCTCCACGAAACGGCGGAGGAAGTGGCGTTCATCTTGTGGCAGATGGGATTGGCGGGCGAGTGAC
>SBHJ01000201.1 GCA_006226465.1 Alphaproteobacteria bacterium
GCCTTGGCAACGACCTCTGCGATCGGGGTCTTGTTGTCCATCACGAAGATCTGGCTGAGCAGCGCATTTTCCTTGGCGAATTTCTTCACCGCGCCATCGACCATCTTTTCCTGCACTTCGGCGGGCTTGCCGCTTTCGGCAGCCTTTTCGGCAGCGATCTTGCGTTCGCGCTCGATCACCTCGGCGTCGAGGCTTTCGGCATCCAGCGCCATCGGGAAAGCGGCGGCGATGTGCATCGCCAGCTGCTTGCCCAGCGGTTCGAGCACATCGGCGCCAGCCGAGCTTTCGAGCGCGACCAGCACGCCAATCTTGCCGAGGCCTTCGGCAGCGGCATTGTGCATGTAGGGCACGATCACGCCCTGCGAAACGGCAACGCTCTTCATCCGGCGAACCTGCTGGTTCTCACCGATTGTCGCGACATTGTCAGTCAGCTTGTCAGCGACCGAACCGCCATCGGGGTAAGCCGCAGCCTTGAGCGCGTCGATTTCGTCGCTGTTCTGGCCCAGCGCGACCTGCGTGGTCTTGCGCACGAAATCCTGGAACTTGTCGTTCTTGGCGACAAAGTCGGTTTCCGAATTGACTTCGACCGCAACGCCCTTGGTCCCGGCGACAGCAACGCCAACCAGGCCCTCGGCCGCGGTGCGGCTCGATTTCTTCTGGGCGGTAGCGAGACCCTTTGCGCGCAGCGCGTCAACCGCGGCTTCGATATCGCCGTTTGCTTCTTCGAGCGCCTTCTTGGCGTCCATCATGCCCGCGCCGGTCTTCTCGCGCAGGGCCTTCACATCAGCGGCAGTGAATGCAGCCATGGTGATTTCCTTCTCAAATTATCTTCGGCACCGGGCCCATGGAGGTTGCCCGGTGCGCTAGTTCAATAGTATTTCAGGCGTGTGGCGATCAGGCGTCGACTTCGGCCGGCGGCTGTTCCATCGCACCGATATCGGCACCCGAATCCGCCACGGCACCACCGCGACCGGCAATCGCAGCACCGGCGACCGCGTCACAGTAAAGGCGCACCGCGCGGGCCGCGTCGTCATTGCCCGGAACCGGGAATGCGATGTTCGAAGGATCGACATTGGTATCAAGCACCGCGATCACCGGAATGCCGAGCACAGCGGCTTCCTTGATCGCCAGGTCTTCCTTGTTGGCATCAATCACGAACATCACATCTGGCACGCCGCCCATGTCGCGGATACCGCCCAGCGACATTTCCAGCTTCTCGCGCTCACGGGTCAGCTGCAGGACTTCCTTCTTGGTGAAACCCGAAGTGTCGCCCGAAAGCTGTTCCTCAAGCGTCTTGAGGCGCTTGATCGACTGCGAAATTGTCTTCCAGTTGGTGAGCATGCCGCCCAGCCAGCGATGGTTGACGAAGTGCTGGCCCGACTGGCGAGCAGCCTGGGCGATCGGTTCCTGCGCCTGACGCTTGGTGCCGACGAACAGTACCTTGCCGCCTGCACGGACGGTCGATTCGACGAAGTCGAGCGCACGCGCGAACAGCGGCACGGTCTGCGACAGGTCGATGATGTGAACACCGTTGCGGGCACCGAAGATATACGGCTTCATCCGCGGGTTCCAGCGGTGGGTCTGGTGGCCGAAATGCGCACCGGCCTCGATCAATTGCTGCATGGTGACGGTAGGAGCCGCCATAGGTAAATTCCTTTCCGGTTATGCCTCTGGAAAGCTGGAACCGTGAGGAGATCCCCCTGCGGCACCGGTATGTGTGCTTTCCATGTGGATTTTCCGAGAGCGCCGCAGCCGAAAATCGGCAGCTTTGCCCGCGGAAGGCGCGCCCTTAGCGGGCTAATTCACAAGAATCCAGCCTCAATTCGCAAGTGCAACAGGCACACCTGTGATTTTCCATCTTGACAATGGAGAACATTTACAGAACAACGAGACAGAACAAAACAAGATCATTCGCAAGTTTTCACTAGTTTATCCACAGCCTACCCACAGAGTTGCGCATAAAGCAAACAACAGAAAGATAGAGAGAAAGCCATGATTTCCATCCTCCTGATTGCATTGTTCGCAACCATATCGGTCGTTTCGCTGGCCAGCCTGATGGACAGTGCGGTGCGCGGACACAATTGCTGGACTGCGATTCGCCGCGAAACGGCACTGCAATCCGGGCAGGTAGCCCGGCCGAGCGTCAATTTCTCTCATGCCAGTGCGGTCGTGGTACCTTTGCGACCTGTGGCTAGCCCTCGGCCCGCGCCGCGGCTGCCGCAAGCCGTTGCCGCTTGACGCGCGCGTATTTGACCAAGCCAACAGGAACAAGTGCGAGATAGACTGCGCAAATCACCACCAAGGTCCACCAGGTTTCCATCAGCAGCCCGCCGCCAAAGGCAATACCCGCCAGCGCAAGGAATTCGAGCCGGATGTTGCGGCGCGGCCGGATCGAAGACCAGCTTAGGGTGGCAATGTTCGAAATCAGCATGAAGGCGATCATGGCAAGCCAGATCCCGACAAAGGCCGGGTTGCGGAATTCTGCCAACCCGGTCTCGATCCAAAGATAGACCGGCAAAAACGCCAGCCCTGCTCCGACTGGCGCCGGAACACCGGTAAGGAACCCGGCCGATTTATGCGGTTGGTCGTCAACATCGATCCGCGCATTGAAACGCGCCAGCCGCAGCGCCATGCAAACGGCGAATGCCAGAGCTGCAAACCAGCCGACGCGCGGCAGGTCCTGCAACGCCCACATGAACAGGATCAGCGCAGGCGCAACCCCGAACGAGACATTGTCTGCCAGACTGTCCAGTTCCGCACCGAAGCGCGACTGCGCCTTGAGCAAACGCGCGATGCGCCCGTCGATCCCGTCGAGCACACCGGCAATGACCACCGACAGGACCGCAAATTTCCATTCGCCGGAAACAGCAAAACGAATTCCGGTAAGCCCAGCACACAGCGCCGCCGCCGTGATCGCATTGGGCAGCATGGCTCGCAAGGTCAGGCCCCGGGTGGGTTTGGCGGTCAGTTCCTCATCTTCGGCCGCCTTGGGGCCAATCCTTGGCAGGTCCTCCGGAGACATGCCGGGCGTCTCGCTCACTGCGAAATGCCTTCGATCAGCTTCTGCACGCCCACTTCTGCCAGCACCGTTTCGCCGGCAATCACCTTTTGTCCCAGCATCACCTTGGGATCGGTCCCCGCCGGCAAATAGACATCGACCCGGCTGCCAAACCGGATCAGGCCGATACGTTGACCCGCCGCCACCAGATCGCCAGGCTTGACGAATGGCACGATGCGCCGCGCGACCAGCCCTGCAATCTGCGTGAAACCGATAGCCAACCCGTCCTGCCGCTCGATCAAAATGTGCTGCCGCTCATTCTCTTCGCTTGCCTTATCGAGATCGGCATTCATGAAGCGACCGGGGATGTAGATCACGCGGCGCACCAGTCCGCCGATCGGCGCGCGATTGATGTGGACGTCGAACACACTCATGAAAATCGACACGCGCGTCACTGGTCCCGAAGCTAGGCCTTGATGGCCGGATCCATCCTCGATCTGAAGTTCAAGCGGTGGCTCGACCTGGGTGATCAACGACACCAACCCATCGGCAGGCGAAACAATGGCGTTGTCGGCCTGCGGTACGACTCGTTCCGGATCACGGAAAAATGCCAACACCCCCAATGTCAGGAAAGCCATCGGCCAGGCGATGGTTTCCCAAGCAAAGAATGCCGTCGCCAGGCTGATTGCCGCCGCGATCAATCCAAACTTGCGGCCTTCGGGATGGATCGGAGGCCACCTCCAGCTGACATCACCGCGACCCTGATTATCGAGAATTTCACCTGCCATGCAGGGCATCTAGGCGCTGCATTCGCCCCCGGCAAGCAGCGAGGCGTCCACTCGGTTAGTGATTTGGCGAGATATTTACCATATTGCACGCACTCGATGAGTACCAATTTCGACCCGATGCCGCGCTGGCGCGCCGAATTCCCGATCTATGCGACCGGGTTGATCCTGCTGGGAATCTGTATCCTTGTTCTTGCGGTTCGGGGGATTTACCCAAACATTGAATGGGTTTCGCTAAACGCGCGGCTGTTCGGCATTTGTCTGATGCTGGGCATCTGCATCGATGCTGCCTTCCAGATTTTTGGCGTAAGACCAGTCAGCCCGATTGCGCACTTTAGACGACGCTATTTCTCGTCGGAAGCGGGCAAAAGAATTCTCGCGGGTTTGCCGCTGCTGGCGGTTTGCGTGGTGCTCTTGCCGTTCTTCTCCAAGATGAAGGCGGCAATCCGCCTGTTCAATGATTTCACCTGGGATCAGACCATCATCGAATGGGACCGAGCGATCTTCTTCGGCCACGATGCATGGCAGGTGCTGCAGCCCGTGCTCGGATATCCGTACGTTACCGCCGGCCTATCAGTGCTCTACCAGACTTGGCTGCTGCTGCTCTATTTTGGTTGCCTGTTCATGATCTATGCAGAGATCGATTCCAGGTTGCGACGGCAGTTCTTCCTGACATACGTGCTCAGTTGGACAGTTATCGGTGCAGCCATGGCCACTATGCTCGCTTCGGTTGGACCTTGTTTCGTCAATCCACTGATCGGGCTTCACGACTTTGACGAACAGATGGCCTATTTGCACCGCGTTGACGAAATCGTTCCGGTAATGGTGCTGCCAGTGCAGGAAATGCTGCTCAAATGGCACAGCGCCAATGTCAACGGCCTGGGTAGCGGGATCACCGCAATGCCCAGCATGCATGTCGCAATCGCCTATTTGTTCTGGCTGGCCATGCGCAGAATCTCGAAGCCCGCCGGGATCTTTTTCGGTGCCTACTTCGCGATCATCTGGATTGGTAGCGTCCATCTCGCCTATCACTATGCAGTGGACGGACTGGTATCGGTCATTGCTGTTACGGTGCTGTGGCGCGTCTCTGGCTGGGTCATGCAAGCGTGGGATCAACGCCTTGCACGGAACAATCAGGCGACCTTTCGTACGAACACAGTGCCCGCCGAATAACCCGCACCGAAGCTGCAGATCAGGCCCACATCACCAGCAGCCAAATCCTCATTATGCTTATGGAAGGCGATAATCGATCCGGCTGACGATGTATTGCCATAGGTATCGAGCACGGTCGGGCTTTCGTCCTCATTGGCCTCATGCCCCAGTACCCGATGGGCGATCAGCCGGTTCATCCCGGCATTAGCCTGGTGCAGCCACATGCGGCGAAGTGATTGCGGATCGATCTCCAGCCGCTCAGCTTCATCGACAATCATCTGCGCCACCATCGGCACGACTTCCTTGAACACCTTGCGTCCCTCCTGGACGAACAGCTTGTCCGCAGCCCCCGAACTTTCCGGATGCGCGCGATTGAGGAAGCCGAAATTGTTGCGGATATTGTTCGAAAACACGGTCTTGAGCCGGGTGCCCAGAATATCCCAATGCTGGGCCGGTGCTATCGCGGCGTCTTCGACCAGCACGGCGGTCGCGACATCGCCAAAGATGAAGTGACTGTCACGATCGCGCCAGTTAAGATGGCCTGAGGTGATCTCGGGGCTCACCACAAGCACGCTCTTGGCATTGCCCGCACGAATGTAATCGGCAGCGGTCTGGATCCCGAAGGTCGCCGAAGAGCAGGCTACGTTCATGTCGAAGCCGAATCCAGTGATCCCCAGCGCGTCCTGGATTTCGACCGCCATCGCCGGGTAGGGACGCTGCATATTCGACGCGGCGCACAGCACGGCATCGACGTCTGCGGCATCGCGCCCGGCCCGCTGCAGTGCATCCTGGCAAGCTTTGACCCCGATCTCCGCCAGGATCGAAATTTCCTCGTTGGGGCGTTCTTCCCAACGTGGCGCCATGATCTCCGGATCAAGCACCGGCTCCTTGGCCATGACGTGGCGCGCCTTGAT
>SBHJ01000114.1 GCA_006226465.1 Alphaproteobacteria bacterium
CGGCCGTTGATCAGCGCAAGGGTACGGTTCGTGCCGAGGCCGCGAAGGTCGACCGAAGCCGTACCGTCGGCGCCATTCGACACACCTGAGGCCTGGCTGGCGTAAACCGAAGGCAGCGAGTTGAGGATGTCCTCAACGCGGGTCGTGCCCTGCAGCTTGATGTCTTCGCTGCCCACAACGCTGACGGGGGAAGGAGATTCGATTTCAGGACGCGCGATACGCGAACCCGTAACGATGATGGCCTGACCGCCGTCAGCGGCCGCATCATCGCCGCCTTCGTCTTGCGCGAAGGCAGGAGCCGAAGCGAGAGCAATGGCAAGAGCGCCAGTACCCGTAGTCAGCTTTGTAAGTGTCGAGAATTTCATGTTTCTATATCCTCTTCAAGTTGAAACATGCGGATTGAAAAGTCCCGATTTCCGCCAATCCCAATTGTGCAATTTGCGTGCAAATACCCAAAAGCGTGGTCGAAACTGACCCTGTGTGCTCTCGTGAGAATCTGATTACAAATGCAAACATCCGATGCGAGGATTAACTCGCCAACTGTTGCATTGGAGTAACACGCCGCTTCGGTATGATGGAGCCGCTTTTCAGGCTTTTATAAGGAGGGGAGCCTTAGGGCTCTAGCACGGACCTGAATCGCCGCAGGAGCTGCTGCGATTCTGGCTCGATCGGCGCGCTTCGATCTGGTCGCGGCGGCGCTGCTCCCACTCGAATTCGGTCATGCAGATTTTCTGCGGAATGCGGCTGTCCACCACCATGGTGAACTTGCATTTCACCTTGTCGAGATCGGATTTCTCAGCTTCCTTGTCGGCTTCTGGCTGCGGCTGTTCTGCCGCGGTGCCGACTTCCGACTTGGTTGCCTCGGGCTCATTTGCCGAAACCGGAAGCGCCAAAAAAACTGCCGACAGGGCAAGGTACAGATTTCTCATTCAGATTCTCCGTGAAGGGAATTCACCAGCTTTATGCGGGTCTAGGTAGCATTTGGTTTTCACAATTCACCAAAAAAAAGGGGCGACGGTTTCCCGTCGCCCCAATTCTTGTTTCAGATCCTTGTGAGATCAGAAGTGGAAACGCGCACCCACGTAGAAGCGGCGACCGAAGATGTCATAGACATCCGCGGCGGTATCCGCGCCGGTTACGTTGAACGGAGTGCTGTTTGGAATGTCCGGAGCATTTTTGTCGAGCAGGTTGTCGACACCGAAATACACTTCCACTTCATCGGTCGGATAGAACGCGGCGTTCATGTCGAGATAGAAGACTGCCGGAACCGAGTGGGCATGGAACCCGTCGAACTGATCGTCATCATACGACTTGCCGATATAGGTACCGGTGAAGCCCACCTTGAACTTATCGGTAAGGTAGGTCAGGTTCGCGGTGAAACGATCCTTGGCCGTACCGATTTCGCCGTCCGACGGATCGGGATCGGCATCAGGCAGCGAGAAGAAATCGTAATCGATGACGTGAGTATAAGCCACACGTGCCGAGAGACGATCGCCGTCGGTCAGACCGAGCGGAGTGTACCAATTGGCCGTGACGTCAACGCCCGACGTCTTGAGGACCGCAGCATTGACCTGCAGCGCGTTGATGAACTCGATCGAGCCAGCGCTGTTTGTCGATGTGTCCGCAGGACGACGAATGATCAGGTCACAGAAGATCGGATTGCCTTCGCTGTAGCACTGATCGAGCGTGAACTGCCGGGGGAAGCCCGAGATCACGTCGTCGATTTCGATGTTGTAGTAATCGGCCGTCAGAGTCAGTCGGCTTAGGAAACCGCCAAGCGAACGAGGCGTGATCACCGCACCCACTGTCCAGGAGTCGGCAGTTTCTTCAAACAGGTTGGGGTTACCACCGTTGAAGCCACTGATACCCTGAAGGTCAGGCTGGGTCAGCGTAAACGTGCCATTGGTGGCGATGTTCGTCGAAACGCCAGCTGCCGCCCGGCAGTTGTCGCCAAGGGCGCCACCGCCGGTTGCGCCGATACCGTCGCAAGGATCGGTAAGACCAGACGGGAAGGTCTGCGACAGGCCAGCGAACAGCTCGCCGATGTTCGGTGCACGAACCGCACGCGACCAAGTCCCGCGGATCCGGATGTCATCGATCGGCTGCCACGTGCCGGTTACGCTGTAGCTCGAAACGCCACCAACGGTCGAATAGTCGGCATAGCGGAACGAACCACCCAGTTCGAGCAGCTCGAAGCCAGGCATATCGGCCAGGATCGGAATACGAACCTCGGCGAACGCTTCGAAGACGTCGAACGAACCCGAAGTATCGGGCAGCACGTTACCGGCGTTGAGACCGGCATTGGTCAGCGCATCGTTGTCCGAGAAGGACGATTCCTTGCGGTATTCGAAGCCGGTAGCGATGCCCAGCGGACCATGCGGAAGGTCAAACAGCGAACCAGAGATGTTGCCCTGGACCACCTGCTGCTTGATGCCGGTCTGGTAGGTACCCTGCGCAGCGATATAGTTCACCGCGGCCTGCGAAATATTGCCGGCACCGAAGATGTTCACCGGAGAACATCCGTTGGCCCGTGCTTCCGGATCGATACAGATGACTTCACCAGAAATACCGTTGCCGTTTTCATCGCCGACTTCTGCCCGTGCAGCTGCTGCAGCGCGGAAGTTGACCACGTTGACCTGGCCACTCGAAACCTGGTTTTCTGTCACCTGACCATAGTTGTAGCTCATATCCCAACGGAAGCGGCCATCGGCCAGTTCACCGTCGAAGCCGAGAACGAAGCGGTAGAAGTCACGCTCGGTCGAACCGAGGCGCGAACCGAACTCAACCAGACGACGGGCGAAACCAACGTCGCGCAAGCCGTCGCCATCGAGGTCCGAAGCTGCAGCCAAAAGAGCTGCAGGAACGAGCGGGTTGGCTACGATCGTGTTGGTACCCGGCAGGTAGTTCTCGATCGGCATGCGACCCGCGTCAGGATATGCGCCGGTCGAGCCGTCGGAGCTGAACGCGAAAGGTTCAATTTCACGAGCCGATGACGTCTTGTTGAAGGTTCCCTCAAAGAAGAAGTTGATGTCGTCACTGATCGCATATTCGCCGGATGCCGCGAACAGGTAACGCTGCACCGGAACCGCAAGGGTACGGAAGTGCTGGCGGTTGAAACCGTTCGGTCCCGTGCCTGCACCGCCGCCGCAGCTTGCACCGTTGGTGGTGAAGCATGACTGGAGTGCGCCGGTAGGACCAAATGTCCAGTCGTCACCCGTCGCGCCAGTGCCGTTTACGTCGAAACGACCCTGCACCGGGAAGCTCGAGAAGAAGGGCTCGACCGTGTCGCCCCATTCACCGCCAAAGAAAATGGCCGAGATGTCATCGACTTGGGTATTCTTGCGCTCGCGCGAAAGCAGACCCTTTTCGTTCGAATATCCGAAGTGGACCATGATGTTGCCATCGCCATCAGCAAAGTTCGAGCCGATGGTCACGTTCGCCTGGTAACGCTCGGAATCGCCCTGTTCGGTGATGCCGTACTGAGCGTCAGCGGTGACACCTTCGAAGTCAGACTTGTAGATGAAGTTCACGACACCGGCCATTGCGTCCGAACCATAGAGTGACGAGGCGCCGCCGGTCAGGATGTCGATACGTTCGATGAACTGGGTCGGGATAACGTTAAGGTCGACGATCGACGAGTTGGCAACCGAAGCAACCACGCGGCGGCCATTGACCAGGACCAGCGTGCGGTCCGAACCAAGGTCACGAAGGTCGATCGTTGCAGTACCCGTGCCCGACGTAAGGAAGGCCGAATTGGTACGGCTGAGGGCCGGAGTACCGAAGACAGGATTTTCGAGGAGGAGTTCCTGAACGTTGGTGACGCCAGCATCATCGATAGCGGTATCGTCAATCAACTGAAGCGGAGCAGGTGATTCGACCGTCGGTGACGCGATGCGCGAACCGGTAACGATGATCAGTTGCCCCTGGCTTTCGACGTCGGTGTCGTCCTGAGCAAAGGCGGGTGCCGATGCCAGGGCAAGACCGACGGCCAGCGATCCAGCGCTTAGTCGGAGTTGTGTCGAGATTTTCATAGAATTTCACACCCTATTTCTAAGTGTGGCCGGTGTTGCGGCCAGCACTATGGCAGGCAGGCCATGGCTTCCCCCCTGGGCAAGCATCACCTGACTGAGATTTGCGGGCAAACCAAATTTACGCCTGAAGTCATCCGCAAATGCGGATTAGACGCAAATTGACCAGTCCCTGTGGTTCGCTCTGAACGAACATAGGCCGCAAGTGAAGACAATGACGCTGCGTATCTCGAAAACTATGTCGTGGTGTTACTTGCGTGCAACAGTTCTTCTCTTGCGTGACTTTGGCGGTTTTGCCACGGACGCAGGCGACGTCCGAGACGATGATTCTCGCAAAAGGTATTAGGAGAGGTGCCGCCATGACTGATCTAAGAAAGCGCATTATTCTGGTGATGACTGGTATTGCCCTTGCATCGCCGCTCCTTGCCCAATCGGGAGGTGTCGCCGGCCAGGCTTCCTCCGATGTGGTTCAGATGATGTTTGATTGCCGCACCATTGAGGATTCGAATGAGCGCCTCGCTTGTTATGATCGCGAGGTTGAGCGTGTGTTCCAGGCGCGCGAATCGAAGGATCTCGTGATCGCCGATCGCGAGCAGATGAAGGAGACGAGGAAGGGGCTCTTCGGATTTACGCTGCCCAAGATCGGGATCTTCGGCGGGGACAAGGAGGGAGAGGACGATGTTTCCCAGATCGATTCGACCCTGATCAACTTTGGGCGCAACAGTGGCGGCAAGGCAACCTTCACGATCGAAGGCGGCGCCAGGTGGGTTCAGATCGATAATATTCCGGTTCTGGGAAATCCCGCCGCCGGTGATTCCGTTTCTATCGAGAAGGCGGCTTTGGGAAGCTACAAGGCAAAGATTGGAAAGCGCAGGGCAATCCGGGTCAAACGGGTCGATTGAGCGAAACCGATTTGAGGGCACCGGGACTTCTGGGCGGCCCCTACACCACAATCAGGCATGATTGCTGATCGTCTCGCAGTTGACGTAAACGTAAGGCTGGCCTAGGTCAGTGGCAATTGGCAACCAATCAAGGGCAATCACAAATGACCACAGCCTATATCGTCGATGCAGTGCGCACCGCTGGCGGCCGCCGCGGTGGACGGCTTGCCGGGGTTCACCCGGTCGATCTCGCCGCCAAGTCGCTTGACGCCATTATCGAGCGCAGCGGGATCGATCCCAAGGCGATTGAAGATGTCGTGATGGGTTGTGTCAGCCAGGGCGGCGAACAGGCAATGCAGGTTGGGCGCAATGCGGTACTTGCTTCCAAGCACTTGCCGCAATCTACCCCAGCGGTGACGATCGATCGCCAGTGCGGCTCAAGCCAGCAGGCTGTGCAATTCGCGGCACAGGCGGTGATGAGCGGTACGCAAGACGTGGTGATTGCCGCCGGCGTCGAGAGCATGAGCCGTGTGCCCATGGGTTCGACCGCGATGTTTCACATGAAGGAAGGTCTGGGGAACTATAAATCGCCGGGCCTCGAGGAGAAATATCCCGGCATCCAGTGGTCCCAGTTCATGGGTGCCGAAATGATCGTTAAAAAGCATGGGTTTACCAAGGATGACCTTGATCGATTTGCACTTCGCAGCCACGAAAATGCGATCGCGGCAACCAATTCGAATGCATTCGCGCGCGAAATCGTACCGGTTGAGATCGAGACGCCGGAAGGCCCGCAAATGCACACCGTGGACGAGGGCATTCGTTTCGATGCAACGCTCGAAACCATTGCCAGCGTCAAACTGCTCAGTCCCGATGGCACTATTACCGCGGC
>SBHJ01000303.1 GCA_006226465.1 Alphaproteobacteria bacterium
CTGCAGAGAAAACACGCTGCCCCGGCATTGCGGAGCATGGCGCTGCGCGTGGCCGGGGCGAGAACCAGCGCCTTACTCCGAAAGCGCCTCCAAAGCAAACCTCAGCCGATGCCCTCTTCGACCGCGGGAGAATGCTTCGCCTTCAAGCTGTCGATCAAGCGCCCCAGCGTGGCGCGCTGGACCAACACGGAAAAGAGTACGGCAGCGAAAGTCGCGGCCAGCAGCAGGTCACGCGTCAATCCGGCAGGAAGCGAAAGCGCCAGCGCGATCGAAATGCCGCCACGCAGGCCGCCCCACCACAGTACGCGGCCCGCGCCCTTGGTCTTGAGCCGCGCTGTCGGGATCAGGTTGATTGCAGCCCCCACCGAAATGGCGCGAGCGACCAGAGTGATGGCGATTGCGGCGATTCCCATAGCAATATGCGGGACGCCGGGAACCAGCGCGATCAGTTCAAGCCCGATCAGCAGGAACAGGATCGAGTTGAGCAGCTCGTCGACCAGCTCCCAGAATTTGATGACATAATCGCGGGTCACATCGCTCATCGCATAGGTCACGCCGTGATTGCCGATCAGAAGCCCGGCTACCGCCATGGCCAGCGGGCCGGAGATATGAAGCGAGCTGCAAAGGGCATAGCCGCCCATCACGATCGCGAGCGTGATCAGCACCTCCAGTGCATATTCGTCCATGCTGGCGAGCGCGCGATAGCCGATCCAGCCGAATGCCAGGCCCACCAGCACGCCGCCACCCGCCTCCAGCGCGAACAACCGTGCGCCTTCGCCGATCGAGAATTCCGCACCGGTCACCGCCGCGCCGAGCAGGATCGTAAAGACCACAATCCCCACGCCATCGTTGAACAGGCTTTCTCCCGCCACCGCGCTTTGCAGCGAGGCGGGTACTTCCTCTTCCTTGAGTACACCCAGCACCGAAACCGGGTCGGTCGGTGAGATCAGCGCGCCGAACACGAAATACCAGATCGGCTCAATCGGGAGTCCAAGCGCCAACCCCACTCCCCAACAGGCAATGCCGATCAGCACGGTCGAGATGATCACGCCCACGGTGGAAAGCAGCAGCACCGGCACCCAGCTTTGCCTCAGTCGTTCGAGATCGACATGCAGCGCGCCCGCGAACAGCAGGAAACTGAGCATGCCTTCGAGCAGCGTCTGGGTGAAATTCATCCGCTCGAGCAGCGCCACGACCTGGTTGTCCAGCGTCAGGGCCGGAAACAGGACATTGGCCAGCATCAGCCCGATGGCGGCAAGCGCGCCCATCACGGTCAAGCCGATGACATGCGGCAGTTTCAGAACATGGTGGTTGAACCAGCCGAGCAATGCGGCGGCCACTACCAGGATCGAGGCGATATCGAAGGCGGAGAGGGCATTGCTGGCGGTTTCGTGCATGCCAGCGGCGATAACGCGCGCAGCAGCAAAGTCAAAATCGCAGGGCCGGGAAAAGGTGTGGTGCCCAGGGGCGGGATCGAACCACCGACACTGCGATTTTCAGTCGCATGCTCTACCAACTGAGCTACCTGGGCATTCACTCTGCGTGCGGCCTTGGAAAGGTCGGCGAGCGGTTGGAGCGCCGCCCTATGGCGAAGCGGGCCAGCTTTGGCAAGGGGGCAATTCGGCGCGGCCAGAGTGCCGGATTGTTAGTCGCGCTCCTCCCGCACGATCTCGCCCGCGATCTCTTCCGGAGCGGCTTCACGACCCGGCACGGCATAGCCGTTGCCGAACCACCGCATCAGGTCGCGATCCTTGCATCGTGCGGAACAGAACGGGCTGTGTTCCTCGCTGCGAGTGCGCTTGCAGATCGGGCAAAGCTTGGATTTGGTCATAGCGGAACCGCCTGGGCGAATCCGGCTTCAAGCGCAAGCGCGGGATCGGTTGCGATCCGTATTTCACGCCCGGTTCGGCGCGCAAGCTCGTCGAGCCATTGGGGCTTGAGTTTGGCTGAAACCACCGGGTTGCAAGTCAGCAGGATGGCGCCGGGTCCGGGCACCGCTTCGCCGCGACGGAGCAGGATCCGCGCGGCGGCCCCGCTGCGATCGAGCGAGATCCGGCGCAGGATCGAGGTGCGGGATAATTTCGCGACGATCTGGACAAAGCCGAAGCCATTCATCGCGGTCCGCTCATGCGGCCAGTCTGCGAGCTGTTGCTCCAGCGCGGAATCGATCGCCCGCCGGTCGCCCTTGTCGGTCAGGGTCGGGAAATCGATGCCGATATTGCCGCCGATATCGAAGCGCTCAAGCGCTGTGGCAAGGGCCGGAACGGCGTTGAACGCAATCGCTTCAACAGGCGCCCCATCGACATCGACCAGGGTCATTGCAGGCGTATCGGAAAACAGAAGCGAACCGCCGAAGAAATCGACCTGGCCACTCCACGCCTCGGCGAACAGCTCCTCCCAATCGGCATCGATCGGGAAGCGCGGCACCAATCTCACCTGATGACCTTCGTCTTGCAGGCTCTCGGCCATCCTAGGATGCGGATTGAGCGGCTTGTCAGTCCTGACCGCTTGCGCGCGCTTGAGCCTGCCGCGCTCGGCTATTGCTTCGCGCTCGACCTCCATCGTCACGATCGAGCCTTCGCTGTCCTGTTTGGGTAGCCGCCGTCCAAATGCTTCCTCGCCCGTCTCGAAGCGCACGATTGCCGAGGCAGTTTGAGGAAAGCGCTTGATCACGGTAGCCTTGGCCACTGCGCCAGAAGAAACTCGCCCCGGCCAACGCATTCTTGCTGCGACAATTCGGCCATCGTTCAAGCGGATCGCCCGCTCTTCGCCGATTCCCTCCTCGATCAGCCACTCAACCAATTGGGAAGCCCGCCGATTTGAGCAGCGCCCGCGTTTCGTAGAGCGGCAGGCCGACCACGCCCGAATGGCTGCCCTGGATCCAGGCAATCAGGCCTTCGGCCGCACCCTGGATGGCATAGCCGCCGGCCTTGCCATGCCATTCGCCAGTCGCGAGATAGGCGGCGATCTCTTGTGTTGACAGGCGCTTGAAGCGCACGGAGGTCTCGTTCAGCTTTTCACGGATCGATCCATCGGGCGCGCGCAAGGCCACCGCCGAGAGCACGCGGTGCCGCCGCCCCGACATCAGCTCAAGGCATTGGCGCGCGGTCGCCTCGTCTTCAGCCTTGGGCAATATCCGGCGGCCCAGTGCGACCACGGTATCACCGCCGAGCACAAAGCCCTCGGCAACCACACCCAGCGTCTTTTCGCGCGCCATGCGCCGGGCATAGTCGCGCGGTAGTTCGCCCTTGATCGGGCTCTCGTCGATCTCGGCAGGAGCGACCGCATCGGGCTCAACCCCCAACCGCGCAATGAGTTCGCGCCGCCTCGGGCTGGCTGATGCTAGCGTGAGATGTTGGGTGGTTTGGGGCGCAATCATTCAGCGCCGCTGCTTATTGAGGGCCGGGGCCGCCGCGCCCGGGCATGAAGCGATAGGTAATGCGCGCCTTGGTGAGGTCATATGGCGTCAGCTCGCACAGCACTTCGTCGCCCACCAGCACACGGATGCGGTTCTTGCGCATCTTGCCGGCGGTGTGGCCCAGCACTTCATGGCCGTTTTCGAGCTCGACCCGGAACATCGCGTTGGGCAGCAGTTCCACCACCTTGCCGCGCATTTCGAGGAGTTCTTCTTTGGCCATGTAAGTCCTTTTTCAGTCTGGCTGTACGTCTTGGCCGCGCGCTTTAGCTGCGCCGACGGGAAAAGGGAAGCCTTGAGCGTTATCGCCGGAATGCGGGCGATTGACGCCAAGCCTTGGGTTATGAGGCTGGTGCAAAGTGATACATTGCCAATGCTTGTGTTCGCGTGGGAATTGAGTGATTTGGCGAAGCATGGGAATGCGCCTGAAATTGCTCCTCGCGGGCTCAGTGCTGTGCCTCGCGAATGAGATCGTCTTGGCGCAATCGGGCGACCAGCCGTTGGCCCAGGCCCAAGATCCCAATGGACGGAATGCCGGTGATGACCTGATCGGAGCAATATTTGTGGTGGGCGATCGCCTGCGCGGCCAGCTCAATGTCGAACAGGCACCGGTGCTCGAACTCAATGAGGCCGATATCCAGGCAATTGGCGCCACGTCGGTGGCAGAGCTGCTCGAGGCGATTGCCCCGCAGACTGGATCCTCGCGCGGGCGAGGGAGCGAACCGCCGGTCTTCCTGGTCAATGGGATCCGCGTCGGCAGCTTCCGTGAAATGCGTTCCTACCCGCCCGAAGCAATCGCCAAGGTCGAGGTCTTGCCCGAAGAAGTGGCCCAAAAGCTGGGCTTCCCGCCCGATCGGCGTGTGGTGAACCTGATCCTGAAGGAGAATTACTCCAGCCGCGAGGCGCAGTTGGAGTTTGCGGCACCGAGCCGTGGTGGAAATTCGCGGACCGAGCAGGAATTCACCTTGCTGAAGATCAACCAGGGCGCGCGGCTGAACGTCAACGTCGAAGCCAATGACGTCTCCATGCTGACCGAGGCAGAGCGCGGCGTGATCCAAACGCCAGGCTCGGTTCCCGATGGTTTCAGCGACGAGGAATATGCCCGGTTTCGAAGCCTGGCAGCCGACAGTTTCGGGATCCAGGGCAGCGTCAACTGGGCACGGGCAATTGTCGAATCCGGTTCATCTTTGAGTTTCAACCTGACTGGTGAGCACACGCAATCGCAATCGCTCTCTGGCCTGCGCGATATTGCCACGCTCGATCCACTTGAGCGCCGCAACGATAGCGACAAGATATCAAGTTCGGCCAGCATTGGGCGGCGATTGGGCGAATTCCAGCTGACCATCACTTCGGACAATAGCTGGAGCGATTCCAAAACCAGGATCGATCGCAACGCTACCGCCGGTTTCGACAATGCGCAAAGCGAGACGCTGACCAGCGCCAGCAAGGCGACGCTTGAGGGCGGATTGTTCGAGCTTCCGGCAGGCGAGGTCACTGCGAATGTCAATGCAGGGTTCGACTGGAAACGGATCGAAAGCAGCGACACGCGCAGCGCAACGGACAGCAGCTTCACCCGGCGCAGACTGGAAGGCGGGGCAAGCCTGGTTGTCCCGATTGCCGAACGCGATGGCGTCTTGGGCGCGCTGGGCAATCTCAGCGCCAATTTCAGCGCCGGGTTTGAAGACCTTTCGGATTTCGGCGGCCTGAACAGCTGGACGGCCGGATTGACCTGGTCGCCGGCGCCCGCTTTCACCCTGTCCGCCACGCGCATAGCCAGCGAGACTGCACCCAGCCTGACACAGCTGGGCAGCCCGCAGACCACGACCTTCAATGTCCCCGTGTTCGATTTCGTGCGCGGCGAAAGCGTGCTGGCTGCGGTGACATTGGGCGGCAATCCCGATCTGCTGGCCGAACGCCAGCGCGACTGGAAATTCAATGCCAGCTGGGAATTACCCTTCTGGAAAGACACGAGGTTCTCGGTCGATTATGTGCGCAACAATTCGAGTGATGTGACCGGCAATTTTCCCGCGGTCACCGCCGAGGTGGAGGCAGCCTTTCCTGACCGGATCACGCGCGATGGCAGTGGCCAGATCACGGCGGTTGATGCGCGATCGGTCACCTATGACCAGAGCCGCACGCGCCGCCTGGTGTTCGGCCTGACCACGCGCGGCAGTTTTGGCGAAGCGCGACCTCCATCGAGTGACGCCCCGCAGTCGCCGCCAAATGGAGGCTTCGCCGGGCGCGAACCGGGCGGAGAGGGTCGCGGCGGTCCGCCAAGCGACGCGCAACGCGCGGCATTCATGCGTTTTCGCGGGCGAGTTTGCGCCGATGACGGCGTACA
>SBHJ01000293.1 GCA_006226465.1 Alphaproteobacteria bacterium
TCGCTGGACTTCTTCAAGAAGCTACAGAACCAGGAGTTCCGCTACGGCTACAGCCAGGATGATGAAAGCACCTTCGTACGAACCCACCCGCTTTCGGGGGATCGCATCGCTACCCTGCGCGAAGGATATGAGAAAGATCCGGCCTGGACTGCGCCCGATGATCCGCAGCTGCAGGCACGCTTCATGCGCGTCAAAGCCAAGCTTTTTGGTTATCTCTCAACGCCAGAGCGCACTCTCAATGCCTTCCCTGAAAGCGATGCCAGCATACCGGCACATTATGCGCGGGCCTATGCCTATCACAAGAACGCCTTGATCGGTGATGCACTGCGCGAGACCGATGCGTTGATCGCACTCGATCCCGATGATCCCTATTTCCTCGAGCTAAAGGGGCAGGTTCTGCTCGAATCGGGCAAGCCGACAGAAGCGCTCGAGCCCTTGCGGCGGGCCACCGAACTGACCGGCAACTTACCTCTCATCGCATCGCTGTTTGGCCACGCGCTGATTGCGACAGAGGACAAGGCGAACTTTTCCGAAGCCGAGCGGGTACTGCGCGCGGCCGTGGCGCGCGATCGCTATAATCCTTTTGCCTGGTACCAGCTGGGCGTGGTCTATGCCGCTAATGGTGATATGCCGCGCGCACGGCTTGCCAGCGCCGAGCAACAGGCGATGAGCGGACGTTACCCCGAGGCGCTGCGCAGTGCGCAGGCGGCCGAGGCGGGGCTCGACCAGGGATCGCCGGATTGGATCCGCGCGCAGGATATCGCGCTGCAGGCGCGCGCCGAGCTTGAACGCATGCGCGATCGCAAGAAATAGGGACAGGGGAATATGACCGACAGCTTGAAGTCTTCGCTGCTGGGGGCGGCTTTGGCGTTTGTGTTCGGATTCCTGGGTGCGGCCGCGTGGTCCTATTCAGGCATGGGTGATGCCCGCACACGTGCCTACCTGCTCGAAAACCCGGAACTGCTGCCGCAGATGGCCGACGCCTATCAGCGGGCCGAAGCGGAGAAGCGGCTCGCCAGCGTCAAGGGCGACGTGATGGATCCGTTCCCAGGTGCAATTCTAGGTAACCCAAATGGCACAAAGACGTTAGTGGAATTCACCGATTACAACTGCCCATACTGCCGTGCAAGCATGGGTGATCTGACCAAGCTGATCGAGCAAGAGCCCGAGCTCAAGGTGGTTGTGCGTGAATGGCCAATCTTCCGGGGCAGCGATCTTGCCGCCCGTATGGCCCTGGCCGCCGCGAAGCAGGGTAAGTACGCTGAATTTCACGACGCCATGTTCCGGCTTTCCCCAGCGACGCCCGAAAGCATCAACCAGGCCGCGCGCGAGGTGGGAATGGACTTGGCCCAGGCGCAAAAAGATGGCGCCTCGCCAGAAATTGAGCAGGAATTGGCGCGCAACTACAGCCTGGCGCAGCAACTCGGCTTTACCGGCACACCCAGCTGGGTCACCGAACACAGCATCTTCGAGGGCGCGATCGGGCTTGAGGGGCTCAGGCGTTCGCTGGAGCCGGTCGACGATTGATGCGCAGCCAGGCGCTAGCTGCATTATGCCTGGGCTTTATGAGCCCGTCCGCACACGCTGCCTCGACCGTCGCTCCGATCATGGCACAGTACCAGGAACGTGAGCAGCGACTCCAGGATATCGGCTGGCGATTGGTCCACGGCAATGCGCGTTTCTGCACCGAGACCAGGCTCTCGATCGGATTGACACTTCAGGACATGGCCGGCTTTGGTTCGCCAGATGCGGCACGCGCCGCCCTGGGGCTAAGCAGGGACTTCGCGGTTCAATCTGCCGCAGCCGGCTCGCCATCTGCCCTTGCGGGCCTATCCGCCAACCTGGAAGTGCGCTCGATCGCGGGCACGGATCCCAATCGATGGCCCGCAGAGGAACGTCGCGACTGGCGAAGATTGACCCGCGCGCACGACCTGATCGATGCCGAATTGGCGAAAATTGGCGCGGTTGAGCTGGCGCTGGAGGGCCCCCAATCTACCCTGGCAGTCCGAGGCGAAATGATCTGTGCAACGCGGTTCGAGCTCGCCAGCAACAGCAAGGATGCGAAGGCCGAAGGCGCGCGCGTGATCATCGGCGAGACCTTTATTGGCTTTACCTATCAAGACGAAGAATTGGCTGCGGCAATCGCACACGAATTGGCGCACAACCTCCTGCGACATCGCGCCTGGCTCGACGCCAATGGACGCAAGCGCAAGGATATCCGCCTGACCGAGCGAGAGGCCGACCGGTTGATGCCGTGGTTGCTGGCCAATGCCGGCTATGATCCCGCAGCGGCTTCACGCTTCATGCAGCAGTGGGGCCCCGGGCATGATCGCGGCATATTCCGCGCGCGCACCCATGATGGCTGGGACGAACGGCTGGAGGCAATTTCAGCCGAAGTGGCCTTGGTTGAAGATCAGATGCGCGACAGTGGTGCCGCGGACTGGAAGCAGCGCTTCCGCCGCGAGATCTCGGATTAATCCTCCATCACCTTGGCATAGGGTGAATTGATCGGTTTCTCGAACACGCGCCGCAGCATCGGCTCGAAGAAACTGAGCGGCGCACTGTCATATTTTGCGTCGAACGCCGCCTGATCGTATTTTTCGCAGAAATGCGCGCACGCCTCGAAATAGGGATGGCCGCGATACTGCTCGCGAACGTCGCGATCCATGCCGACATAGTGGAAATAGTAATAGCCCTGGAAGGCGCCATGCTTCTCACAGATCCAGTGCAGATCCTCGGTCACGAAGGGTTTGATAATGGCAGCAGCCACGTCAGGGTGGTTATAGCTACCCAGCGTGTCGCCGATATCATGGAGCAGCGCCATTACTACATAGGGTTCGCTTTGCCCATCACGATGCGCACGGGTCGCGGTTTGCAGCGAATGCTCCAGCCGACAAATCGGGAAGCCGCCATGATCGCCTTCGAGCAGCCGCAAATGGTCGAGCACACGGCCGGCCAGCCCCTTGGCGTGGTTGCGGTATTCGGTGCCGATAATCGCCCAATCTTCAGCCGTGCCTTCAAGCATGGATGAAAATTTGGCCCTCTCGAGCGTTTCGGTCCGTGCATTCATGGCTCTCTCCTCGGCAAACAGTGTAACCCACACGGCGAGCGCGGGCAAAACAAACTGCACCTTTGCGCAAAATCGGCTATCAGCAAGGTCTGATGGTGATGCTGCCTTTCCGCCCCACGCCGTTCTTTGCGAACAAGAACAAGGCGTTCTGGAACCTCCAGCTGGCTGGGTGGGGCGGAGCGTTCCTGCTGCGCGCCCTATCAGCGCTCGCCAACGGCCAGTCGTGGGACCTCTTGGCGCTGATTCTCATTACCACCGTCACTGGCTTTTCGATCAGCCTGATCCTGTCGGTGATCTACCGTCAATTGATCAGCAAGCAGGCACTGGTGACCTGGACTTCGGCGGTTGTGGTGCTGCTTGGGGCGGTGATCGTGCATGCCTCGGTCGATGCCTGGGTGCAGGGCATTTATTATGCCGGGACGCGCGATACGACTTTCGTCCAGCGCTTTATCGGTCTGAGCTACCTCCCCCTGACCTTGCTGGGTGGGTGGAGTGCGCTCTATTTCGCGATCAATTATTTCCTGACGATCGAAGAACAGGCCGACCGGCTCGAACGGCTGGAGGCGCAGGCAACGAGCGCCCAGCTCGCCATGCTGCGGTACCAGCTCAACCCACATTTCCTGTTCAACACGCTCAATTCGATCAGCACCCTGGTGCTGCTCAAGCAGACCAACCAGGCCAACGCCATGCTGACCCGGCTCAGTTCGTTTCTGCGCCACACACTGGTGGCCGAGCCGGGCAGCCAGGTGACGCTGGCACAAGAGGTGGAAACCCTGCAGCTCTATTTGGGAATCGAACGGATGCGTTTCGAAGAGCGGCTGCGGACCGAATTCGCGATCGATGATGCCGCGCTCGACGCCTTGCTGCCCAGCATGCTGCTGCAGCCACTGGTCGAAAATGCCATCAAATATGCCGTTTCGCCGCAAGAAGAGGGCGCTCGAATCTCGCTTAGCGCACGCGTGGTTGGCGATCGCCTGCGGATCATGGTCGAGGATACCGGCCCTGGTGCACATGAGCCCGAAGCTGCTGAACCGGGTGACGCGCACTTGAATGGATTGGCCACGCGAACCACTTCCACCGGGGTCGGTCTGGCGAATATCCGCAACCGTCTGTCGCAGGCCTATGGCGGCGATCACCGTTTCGAAACACGCATAAATCGCGACGGCGGGTTTACCGTGTTCATCGAGATTCCGTTTGAACCGGTGCGCAAGGAGACGCCACAGGAAGTGGCGGAACCCAAGGGGAGCCTCCCCGGCGCTGAAGCCGCAAATGTCATCCCACTCAATCCGGGACGAACGATTGGAAGCAATGCATGACTATTCGAACTATCCTGGTCGATGATGAGAAGCTGGCCATCCAGGGCCTGCAATTGCGGCTCGAACCCTTTGAGGATGTCGAAATAATCGACACTTGCTCGAACGGGCGCGAAGCGATCCGCAAGATCAAGACCGGGAAGCCGGACCTGGTGTTTCTCGACATTCAGATGCCGGGCTTCGACGGCTTCTCCGTGGTCAAAGGCGTGATGGAGATCGAACCACCGCTGTTCGTCTTCGTCACCGCTTACGAGGAACATGCGATCCGCGCCTTCGAGGCCAATGCGGTCAATTATCTGATGAAACCGGTCGATGAGGACAAGCTGGCCGACACGATCGAAAGAGTCCGCATCCGCCTCGCTGAGAAGCGCTCGGCCGAAGAGGCGGACAAGCTGCTCAACGTGCTGAGCGAAGTGGCCCCCGATGCGGCCGAAGAATTTGCCACAACCGAAACCGAAACCACCGATCGCTTCGAAAGGCTGATCAACATCAAGGATCGCGGGCAGATCTTTCGTGTCGAAGTCGATACGATCGAGCATATCGAAGCGGCGGGTGATTACATGTGCATCTACACCGGCGACAATTCGCTGATCCTGCGTGAAACGATGAAAGACCTCGAACGGCGGCTCGATCCTCGCAAGTTCCAGCGCGTCCACCGCAGCACCATCGTCAATCTCGACCAGGTGCGCCAGGTCAAGCCTCATACCAATGGCGAATGCTTCCTGGTGCTCGATAGCGGAGCCGAAGTGAAGGTCTCGCGGTCGTACCGTGACGTCGTGGCGCGCTTCGTCCACTAATGACATTTGCACTAGAAGGTTTCGATCTCGACGCATTCGTGCGGGCTACGCTGGCGGAAGACCTCGGCGAAGGACTTCCGGGCGGTGGGCATGACGTCACATCGGAAAGCGTGATCCCCGCCGATGCACGCTTTGCAGGCGTTATGGACAGCCGCGATGCGATCGTGATTGCAGGCCTGCCAGTGGCCGAAGCATTCTTTCGCGCGCTTGATCCCGATATGAGAATCGAGATTCTGGTCGAAGAAGGCGCCGAAGTCGAAGCGGGCGCTGACCTGATGCGCCTTTCGGGCAATGCCCGCGCCATGCTTACCGCCGAACGCGGCGCGCTCAACACTGTCCAGCACCTCAGCGGCATCGCCACCATGGTGCGCGAATATGTCCGCGCGATGGACAATCCCAATTGCACCCTGCTCGACACGCGCAAGACCATCCCTGGCCTGCGCCACCTGGAAAAATACGCCGTGCGCATGGGCGGCGGGAGCAACCACCGCATGGGGCTGTGGGATGCGGCGATGATCAAGGACAATCACGTGCTCGTCGCCGGTTCGGTGGACGAAGCGGTACGCCGCGCG
>SBHJ01000135.1 GCA_006226465.1 Alphaproteobacteria bacterium
GCAAGCGGCCCCGCCAGCAAGCGGTTGGCCTGACCCCATCTTACCACATGGGCATCGTACTTCTTGAGCAGGTCAGGGACCTTCTTCACCATGCGATTCCAGTCGAACCGCAATGCCGCCCGGTCGCGTCCGGTCGCCACCTGGACCCACAC
This sequence comes from Alphaproteobacteria bacterium, assembly GCA_006226465.1. Classification (GTDB taxonomy): domain Bacteria; phylum Pseudomonadota; class Alphaproteobacteria; order Sphingomonadales; family Sphingomonadaceae; genus Erythrobacter. The sequence goes on from SBHJ01000135.1 coordinate 153, forward strand.
GCGACTGGGATGCTTGGGTGGCTCAGGCTTCGCCTTGGGTTTCTCGGGCGGAACCTCGCGCCGAACCTTGAGTGCGCCAATGTCGACTGCGCCCGCGGCCGGTTTCTCCGCAGCGCTGGAGGGCTCGGAAAAGCCCGAAAATGCCTCATCGATGCTCTGGCGTGCCTCACTTTGGCGCTGCTGCGACGTCGGTGCATTCGCTTGCGTACCGGTGCTAGCGAGATTGAAGGTCGAAATCTCGGGTCGCGCGCCTGTGCTGTCCGCCTGCTGGCCCTGCGCCACGCTTGCCAGCCGACTTTCCGAGGTCGCCATTGAAGTCTCTGCGCCATTGTCCGCAGAACTACGGCTGCCCGTTCGATCGGGCCTGCGTCGACGATCATCGCTCGAACTCCGACCGGCACTACGCCGGCTCGAACCCTTGTCGAGCGGCTCGCCTTGAGGTGCGAGCCGATTATCTGCCCCACGCACCGCTGCATTGACGCTGGCGGCATAGGTTGCAACGCGCGGATCATCACGGCCGATCTGTGCCGCACGGGGGAATATGCCAAGATTGGCAGCCGCAGCCTGCTGTGCACGGGTAAGGCGCGGCATATAAGCGAGATAGGGCGTCATATGGCTCGCCAGATCGCGGGGCATCACCGCCTCGGCGATAGCGGAGGCATCGGTAATGTCGCCAAGGATCGCAAGTCCGAATGCGCGGGTGCGGTAGGCAGCAAAGTCGCGCTTATCCAGCAAGGGGCGCAATACAGCCTCAAAGTTCGCGCGATCACCTGCCATCGCGTGGCTTAGCGCCAACCGCCGGGTCACATCGTCACTAGGCTTGATCGCCAAGGCGGCACGATAACTTTGCTGTGCCTGGCTGTTCAGACCGACGAGATCGTATGCCAAGCCACGTTCCGCGTGGACTTCGCCCAATGTGGCCCCTGCCCGTTCAGCCTCTTCAAATAATTGCAGAGCCTCGATCGGCTGCTCGATCCGCAACAATACCGCCGCCAGGCCCATCTTGGCTTGCGAATTGCCGGGAGATTGCTCCGCAGCACGGCTGAAGAATCCCCGTGCAGCGTCCAGATCGTTTAACTTCAGCGCGGCATTGCCCGCGTCGATCATCGCGGTAAGGTCTTGTGGACTGGTGGCCAGCCTGCGCAGAGACAGGTTGAGCTGCTGGACCTCGGGCGAGGGCAGCGGCTGGACAACTTCGCGCGAGACCGGAGCGAGTTCACCTTGCGCGTGGGCTGTGCTCCACGGCGTAACAAGCGACAGAGCCAAAAGGCCTACAGATAAGAATGGTGCGCGGTTCATTGTGCCATTGAGTTGCGAAACGAGGGACCTGGCCCTTCGACTATGCCGCAAAGGCTGAACCTGGTGCGAACCGAATGCAACACATGCATCGGATTCTCACCCGCATCCGTTCCAGAATTGCGATCAGCGGGGACTATTGGTTGTTCTGGCGGCCAAGGAAACGCGGAATACTGAGCGATGGGCTGTTCACCTCTTCATCGTCCATTTCCTCATCTTCCTCGTCGTGATCGCCCGAAACATTCGCGCCGCGCGAAAGATTGGCCATCCGCTCGAACAGCGTGCTGCCACCTGCCGGCCCGCCAGATCCGCCAGCAGCGCCCTCGCCCGATCCAGCTCCGCCATCACCGCCACCAATCGGTGCGCCATCGCCTCCACCGGCGGACGCTCCTCCCAGCAGGCTTCGACGACGACCGCCGATTGGCTGCTGATCGGGGTAATCCTCCCGAGGCTCGTCTTGGGGATCGGCATATTCGGCGTCGTCCGCCGATTGTGTGTCGGCATTGCCATATTCAGCAGTCAGGTCGAGCGGTTGGGCTTCGCCTTCGGCAGCTTCTGCCTCGCCATAGGCTGAGTCACCGCTGCCGCCGTCGCTCCCGCCGAAATTATCGGCATAGGGATCGTTCTGGGCATTGCGCAGGCCCGCCAAGGGATCGACGATGCCATCTACATCGTCGAAGTCATCTTCGCTTTCCTCGCCATACTCATCGTCAGCCTGCATACCGGAAAGATCGAAGGGCTCTGCTTCGGCCTGCTCGGCTTCGTCTGCCTCATCTCCCAATTCCGGCTCATAGGCCGCTGGTGCTTCAGCCTGCAGTTCGAATAGCTCTTCCTCCATCACTGGTTCGGCTGCTGGCTCGTCCTGCGGGAATTCGAGCACGGGGCGCTTGGGCGGGCGCGCCGCACCGAGCGAAACCGGTGCGCTCTCGCCGATCGAGCCGATAGCACCCTGCTCGATACCTGTTGCGACCACCGAAACCCGGATCTTGCCCTCAAGATCGGGATTGAAGGCCGACCCCCAGATGATGTTGGCGTCTTCATCGACCAATTCGCGGATATGGTTGGCTGCCTCGTCCACTTCGAGCAGGCGCATGTCCTCGCCCCCGATGATCGAGATGATGACGCCCTTGGCGCCTTGCATGCTGACCCCGTCGAGCAGCGGATTGGCGATGGCACGTTCGGCTGCTTCGAGCGCGCGGTTCTCACCCTCGCCCTCGCCGGTGCCCATCATTGCCTTGCCCATTTCGCTCATCACCGAGCGGACATCGGCAAAGTCGAGATTAATGAGGCCCGGCATCACCATCAGGTCGGTGATCGAGCGCACACCCTGCTGCAGCACTTCGTCGGCAAGCATGAAAGCTTCCTTGAAGGTGGTTTCCGCCTTGGCGACCAGGAACAGGTTCTGGTTGGGAATGACGATCAGCGTATCGACGTGCTTCTGCAGCTCGTCGATCCCGGCTTCGGCGGCGCGCATCCGGCGCGTGCCTTCGAACAGGAACGGCTTGGTCACCACGCCTACCGTCAAGACACCCTTACGGCGCGCGGCCTCGGCGATTACCGGCGCCGCGCCGGTACCCGTGCCGCCGCCCATTCCGGCAGCGATGAAACACATGTTCACGCCATCGAGTGCATCCTCGATCTCGGCCACGGTTTCTTCCGCCGCAGCCTTGCCCACTTCGGGCCGTGCACCCGCACCGAGACCGCCGGTGATGTCCGGACCAAGCTGGATGCGCCGCTCAGCAGCAGAAGTTGCAAGCGCCTGGGCATCGGTATTGGCGACGATAAAATCGACACCTTCGATCTCGGCATCGATCATGTTGGCGATCGCGTTGCCGCCCGCACCGCCAATCCCAATCACTGTGATCCGGGGCCGCAAGTCCTCATTCGATGCCGGTCCGATATTGATGCTCATCCGATGTTCCTCCGGGCGTAATACACCCCGCCTAATTTCCCATACATTGGCACAGATAGAATGCGCCGTTGATACCGCGCAAACCCTTATCCACAGTGGTTAATGCCGATTCCACAAGGGGATCTGGCCCAAAATAGTCAGTCTCAAAAATACTCCTTCAGCGCGCGAAACAGCCGTCCAGCGATCTGTTGCCCGCCAAAACCAATGCTTTGCTGATTTCTCAAACCGACCGAACGAATATCGACCGGATCATCTGCGGCGTAGAGGCACAGGCCGACCAGGGTGGCAAAGCCCGGTGTGGCATGTGCTTCGGGCAAGCCGGTTAGCTGCGGCGGACGGCCGATCCGCACCGGCATGCCCAGTGCGCCCTGCGCAAATTCGGCGAGCCCCGCCAGCTCCGCCCCGCCGCCGGTCAGGACCACCGGTCCGCCGCGCGCACCCGAAAAGCCCATGGCTTTCAGCGATCTACCAACCTCCGCTGTCAGTTGCGAAAGATTATGCGTGACAATCGAGACCAGCTCTGCCCGGGCGATCCGGTTCTTGTCATCCGCGCCGCGCGCCACCGGCCCCGCTTGCTCATCTCCCGGACCATTGACCGGGATCATCTCGCGGTGGTCGTTGGGGCTGGCGATAGCCGAGCCCGAAACGCATTTGAGCCGTTCCGCCTGAAACCGCCGGATCCCGAAGGCGCTGGCAATCGCATCGGTGATATCGGCCGAACCATAGGGCAGTGATTTCAGACCCAGCAGCATCCCAGCGGCATAAACGGAGACATTGGTGACCTGACCGCCGATTTCGACCAGCGCCACGCCCATTTCGCGTTCTTCCTCGCTGAGGCAGGCATATCCCGCGGCAAGCGGGGCAGCGACCACCGCCTCGACATCCAGGTGCGCATTCTGCACCGCTTCGGTGAGGTTGCGAACCGGCGCACTATCGGCCTGCATGACATGCACCTCGACCCCCAGCCGCTCGGCATGCAGTCCCTTGGGATTGGCAACGCCGTGCGCCCCGTCGAGCGTGTAATGCGCGGGCTGCGCATGGAGCACGGTGCGGCCATCGGGTTGCAGCCGATCGCGTGCGGCGATCAGCAGATGCTCTATATCGTCTTCCTCGATCCGTCGCCCGCCGATCTCGATATCGACCCTCGACACGTCGCTGGCGAGGCCCGCTCCGGTGCACCCGACCCAAACGCTCTGCACGCTGGCCCCGGCGTTCTTTTCTGCACGCTCGACCGCATCGCGAATGGCGTAGGTGGCTCCGGGCATGTCGGTGACATAGCCGCGCTTGATCCCGTGACTGGCGCGGTGGCCGCTGCCCAACACCTCTAGTTCGCCGCTTTCGGTGAGGCCCATGATCATCGCGGAAATGCGAAACGACCCGATATTGACCGCGCCAAAGACCTTGCTGAAGCGTGCGGTTGCCATCAGTCTGCCTCGCCCTCTCCACCACCGTTCAGTACCTGCGCGGCGCGACCGGGAATGCGCATGTAGATGCGCGGTGGCGCGCGCATATCGAATGTCGAGACCTTACCGCCCAGCAAGCGGTTCTGACCATCGAGCCGGGCAAAGCTGATAAGCGCGGAGGCCGCCTCGTCCTCGCCCTGCGGGAGAGCAAGAATCTGGTCGGTCCTGAAGGTGAGGTTCCAACGGCGATTGCCAACCCATTCGGCAGCTTTCACTTGCGGGCGCAATGCGGGTGCCGCCTCCAGCAACCGGTCAAGTGCCTGGACCTGTCGTCCCGCGCCCGGTCCGGAAATCAGCAGCATTTCCCTCGCTCTCGTGTTCGAGGCAGGTTCCAACTCGTTGCCCTGGTCATCGATCAGCATCAACCGATCGGCCTTTTCCAGCAATGCATGTGGCTGTCGCTCGACAATGTCGATCTTGAGCGTGCCGGGAAGTTGGCGCGAGACGCGTGCGTCCTTCACCCACGGCAATTCGAGCAAATCCTCGCGGATGGCCTCGATATCGACGAGCGGCATCGGCATATCGCGCTGCGACAGTACGCGTTCATAGACACGCTGCTCGTTCATTCGCTCGGTGCCGGTCACGCGGACGTGGTTCACCTCGAATCCGGCTTCGGAGGCGAGCAAGGCAATCTGCCCCTGCGCCATGGCGGGAACGCCCGCCAGGCTGGCAACGAACCACGCCAAGGCCACGCCGCCGCCGATGATGATGGCGAGAAAGATGCGGTGGAGCTGTTCATCGGTGAAGGGCAGCAGCGCCATGGCACCATCGAAGAAGCCGCTGGTACGTGCGCGCGCCCTGCGCGCGGTGTTGGCTCGGCTCGAAGCCGCCGCGGCGCGGCGCACGCCTTTCGATCCGCGCCTAAGCGTCGCCATGGCCGCCTCCGCTACCATGTGCGCGCAGCGCTTCTGCTACGATAGCCTCAACCA
>SBHJ01000053.1 GCA_006226465.1 Alphaproteobacteria bacterium
CATGTGGCGGGTGACGTCGAGCGGGTGCGGGCGAATTTCGTCCATGGCTTCCGCAAACTGGAGGTCGAGATCACTGAATTCTGACTTGGCGTCGGATTCGTTTGAAACCTATTGAGGTGCTGCCACGTATTGAGAGCCATAGGCTCTCAATACGAAAGTGAGGCAAGGATGCGGGAATTCCCGATTGGAAGGCGGCGGCTTCTGGCTGGTATTGGCGTTGGGATAGCGCTGCCCGTGCTATCAGCCTGCGGAGCCGAACCTGCACAGGCGAAGGATTACCCCTTTTCGCTCAGCGATGCGCAATGGCGCCGTCAATTGGGCGGCGAACGCTATCGCATTCTGCGCGAAGCGGGGACAGAGCCGCGCTTCACGTCAGGTCTGCTGCACGAGAAGCGCAAGGGCACATTTGTCTGCGCAGGATGCAAAAGTCCGCTCTACTCATCAGCGACGAAATACGACAGCCGCACCGGCTGGCCATCGTTCTGGAAAGCAATTCCCGGTGCGATCGAGACTTCGACCGACACGACCTTTGGCATGGTTCGCACCGAAGCGCGCTGCGCAACCTGCGGTAGTCATCTCGGGCACATATTCGGCGACGGTCCGAGGCCCACCGGCAAGCGGCATTGCATCAATGGGCTGGCGATGGAGTTCCGCCCTACCTGACCTTCCACACGCGTAAGGTTTCCGGGCCGCCAACATCGACCGGCTCCAGCCAGGCCGGAGGATTGCCTGACGTGAGCCGCGCCATCAAGCTCGCCGATCCGCCTAGCCGACTGTAATTGTCGGCTTCATACATATCCATGCACACCGCAACATAGTCGGCACCGTAACGATCGATGATTGCGCGGCTCCGTTCCGGCACCGATGCGAACCCCTGGATCACATCTCGCATCGCCTGCTGGGCGCGGTGGTGTCCGCTGGCGATCACCGAGTGGTGGGTCGTGAGCAGCACCGCAGGGCCAAGATCCAGCGGCGCAAACAGTCGTGACGCAGGTAGCGAATCAAGCAGGGGGATGGCGTTGACCGGATCGCAGCTTGAATCCCTTGTGCCGACAAGCCCTGCGCTTCCCTGATCCTCAACCGCCAAACGCTTCGCCAGCACAAACGGTGTGCTGGGAACAAGCACCAGGTAGAGCAGCGCTGCGCCAAATAGCTTTGCCATGACGGTCTGGGCAGAACGAAACCGCAGCAGCAACTGCCGGGCAAGCCAAGCCAAGGGAATTGCGCCAAGGACGCCAACGAATGCGAAAGAGCGGAACGTCATGATCCCGGCCAGTATCGCCACCACCAGCAGCAAGGCATATTCCAGCCACCACTGCCGCATCCAATCGCGCTCGCGCATGTGAATCGCAAATGCCGCACCCAAGGCGGCCAAACCCTGCGCCAGCGTGGGAATCGCGACATCGAATGTTTGATGCCAGATCGGCAAACCTTCGCGAACGTTCAGATACCAATTCTCGCGGAGCATCGGATCGAGTTCGCCAAATGGCGTACTGAGGCACTCGGGCGCGGACAGGCCGAAGAACGCCACCCCCCCAATGCCCGCAGCTGCGAACAGCCCTAGTGTTGCAACGCGCGGCAGGCGCGGCACGGTCGCAATTGCCGTGGTGGCCAACGCCGTGATTACGAAGAAGCCGATATGGGCAGGTGAGATTGCATCGCAATGTTCCGCGAGATCGGGCAGACCTCGCGTTGCCGCGAACACAAGCGCAAGCGTCAGGGCAAAGCCCTTCATATAGCCTACCAGCCACCAGCGCAGCTGGTGATCGCGCAACCAGCGCAGCAGCAGCACAAATCCGAAACCAGCCGCCAAAGGTAAGGTCTCGAGCGAAATCATCGCCCCTATGCCCATGGCTGCACCAGCCGCCGCGCCGCCGCGCAGGCCGGAGCGCCAAGACAAGGCCCATGCCGCAATTGCGATCATGAGAATCTGATACGCATGGTGGTCGATCCGCATCGGCTGGACTTGCTGGACGACATGCGGCCACATGCCCAAGACCAGGCATGCGAATACCGCTGTCTCGACATCGAACAGCCGCCAGGCCAGCCGCCCAACAACCAGGCAGATCAATCCGAAGAGGATCAACGGGATGCAAAAGATAGTGACCTGTTCCGCCAACGCCTGCCCCAAAAGAGGCTCGAGCAATTGGATAGAAAGGTAGAGCGGCCCATCGACCAGCCGCGACCAGTGCATCAAGACGCCATCTGGCGGCGTGATGCGATATTGGTGAAGATCATACCAACCTTGGCCCGCGATCAGGTCACGCACCTGGACCAGTCGCAGAAAATCGTCCGGATCGGGCAAGCGCCCGTGAGAAATTCTCGGCCACGCAACCAATGTGATCAGCGCGCTCACCGCCAACCACGTCAACAGGATCGCCCGGTTGGGTTTCTCATCCGATCGGATACGCCGATCAGATGTCATCGTGCAGTCTGCGCGCGAAATACTACGCTTTTGCGCAGCAAGTATGTGAGCGTGAAGCTGCAGACTACCGCAGCCAGCTTTGCTAGCCGCGGATCCAGCCCGGCCCAATCGCCCGCACCAACGATTGCAGTCGTAAGGCCGAGGCCAAGCAGCGCAGATAGGACGAACAGTGCCTTTTGCCGTGTCCGCTGTGCCCCGCGGCCGGCCACGCTGTCATGAAATACGGCGCGACTCGAGAGCAGCCAATGCGCCACAATGCCCAGCGAATAGCCGATTGCCGCCGCCAAAGCAGAGGCAACGCCGAGCGAAAGCAGGGCCAGGAAACTGACCATGTCGATCGCCAATGCCCCCACGCTCGCCAAGATATAGCGAACCAGGCGGACATCGCGCAGCTTGGCCAGCAATTGGATCAATCTGATCTCCCCACGGCAGACAATTTCGGCGCCAGCCTAGTCACTTGCACGACATGGTTAATTTTTCGATAGCGGCGCACTGGGTCAAGCCTTCCGGCGAAACACCAAGGTCAGCCTGATCAGCCAGACGGTCGCAAAGCTCAAGCCCATGGCAAACAGCTTTGCGATGCGCGGGTCAGAGCCGAAAGTTTCCGCAGCACCGACGATCAAGGTAGTCAGGCCCAGGCCAATCATGGCCGATATGACGAATAGAACCTGTTGCCCACCGCGCTCAATGCCCGGCTGTGACAGGCGATCGGGGAAAACATAACGGCTCGATACCAACCAGTGGATCAGCGTTCCACAAGAATAGCCGATGGCAGCGGCGAGGCCCGCCAAGACACCTTGAGAATAGAGCAACAGGAATGCGCCAAGATCGGCGACAGTGCCTGCGAAGCTTGCAATGACATACCGGGCGAAGCGAGCGATATTCGCGCTTGCCACCATCCCGCTCCGTTCAGGCGGATTTCTGGATGCGTTCGGGCACCTCGCGCACCGATCCAAGCGCTGCTGACTGATCAGCGCTCACCGCTTCGCACGCCGGAAGGGACTTGGCCTCACCTTCGTCACCGGCCTCATGGTATTCTGCATCCTCATTGACGCACCAGGTGTCATAGATTCGCTCACCGGCAAGAATATTCTCGACCGAAAGCATGGCCGTCATCATGGCATGATCCTGGTTGTTGTAGCGATGCATTCCATTGCGCCCAACCAGGTGCAAAGTCGGGAACCTTGCCTCCAACTCGCGCCGCAGGGCATCGACGTTGGCGGCATAATCTCCATCATAGACCGGATAGGCTTTTTCTTGCCGAACCACTGCACCGCCGATCACCTTGTCAGGATCGACCAGGCCGAGGATCGCCATCTCTTTCTTGCCTAGCTCGACCAGGTCCTTGTCTGCCATCGACCACAATCCGTCGCCTTCGAAACAGAAATATTCGAGGCCAACGCAGGCGACATCGGGATCGGGCACCATTTCGGGCGACCAGCTTCGGAAGTTCTGGACACGGCCGACCTTCACCTTGCTGTCGTGAATGTAGATCCAGTTGTCCGGGAAGAGATCCTCTGACCTGATCATCAGCGCCACTGTCAGGAAATCGCGATATTTGAGCTCCGCAGCCTGCGCCGTTGTTTCGGGTAACGGGTGCATGCGCCGCGCCAGCTCGCGCATCGGGGCGGAGCTGATCGCATGTTTGGCCGCGATAACAGTTTCACCTTTCGGCCCTTCGGAACTGAGCCTCCAGCCACCCTTGCCATCGCTGGCGAGCTGCTTGAGCGCATGGCCCATGAGCACCTGCCCCCGGCCCGAACCGACAATCTTGTCGCGCGCGGCATCCCACATCATGCCCGGGCCAAGCCGGGGATATCGAAATGTCTCGAGCAGCGTCTTCACTGCCTGCCCATCATTGGGCCGTTTGTTCAGGCCCAGGCTGCGCTTCAGCCCGTCAACAACCGCGCCCCACAGGCTCAACCCCTTGATCCGCTGTGCCGCCCAGTCGGCACTCATCTCGTTGCAGGGCATGCCCCACACCTTCTCGGTATAGGTCTTGAAAAAGATCGAATAGAGTTTCTGTCCGAACTGGTTAGTGGTCCAATCCTCGAAGCTCTTGACCGTGCGGATCGGAAACAATCGATAACGAAAGTAGCTGAGCATGCAGAATGCCGATCGCCAGATGCCGAGGTTCCACAGCGCTTCGAAGGCGCGCAGCGGGTAGGAGTAGAATTTTCCTTCGTAGTAGATCCGGCTCATACGCGGGCGTTGGATGAAATCGTCGGGCAGGATTTCGTTCCACAGATCCACAACCTGCTGGCTCTTCGAAAAGAAACGGTGGCCCCCGATGTCGAACCGATAGCCCTCGTGTTCGACCGTGCGGCTGATCCCGCCCACATAGGTCTGGTCTTTTTCGATTATCGCGACCGACTTGCCCTGTTTGGTAAGCAGGTATCCTGCCGTTAGTCCAGCCGGACCGGCTCCGATTATTGCCACATCGACATTGATCTCGCCGTGGCTATCGGCCCCGTGCTGTGCCATTGCTTCCCCCGTTCATACCTTGCCGGGTTGGGAGTGAACGAAAATGGTTAGCAGAAGGTAAACCTCAGGGCCATTCGCCCCAGACCTAGCACCTCAGCAGTGCCGGACATTGAAGCCGCGCGGCGAGCGCAGCAAAATCGCCGAGCGAGAATGTGTCATCAAACACGAGGCCATACTCGCCGCCTCTGCGCCACCGCACTTTCGAACGGACTTCATTGAGGCCCGGTCCCTTGATCCGCACGGTCTGGTCGATTGCCAGCGGGCTATCGAGCCTGATCCGGGCACCTTGTTGCGAAAGGTTGTGCACCATGGCTGGCACGTCCTGAGCGTGAGTGACAATGGTGGCCGGGAACTCCAGGCCGAGACGGACCCCACGCTTGGGGAAACAGCCCATTTCGTTAATGACGTCCATAACGTCGATCGGTTCAAGGAAAGCAAAACCCCCCTCACGGCCGCTGCCCCACACATTACGGACTTTGGAGCAGTGCCCGGTCTGGAATTCGAGCACGAAGCTGTCGCATCTGGGGAGCGCATGAAACAGGCGCAGGCTGACGCCGGTAGAAGAGATGTCCCGGATCACGCAGATAAATTCGCCTTGCTGACAAATCAGCTTTGCTGCGCGGATGAGCAGGGTGAAGCGCGGAGTGATCCTCGAATCGTCCGTTTTGGCCGACTCTTCGAAGAACTCTCGCTGAACAGCGGGACTTTCCAAGATCGCTTCTCCATCTTGCCCCGGCTGCTTGGACACCACTCGATCCCCCGACCGGCCTTGAGCCAGCAGCATACAGGTCCGCGGGTTAGGAGGTTTGAAATGT
>SBHJ01000147.1 GCA_006226465.1 Alphaproteobacteria bacterium
ATAGCGCCCGCCACCAATGATGGTGCTCTGACTGCCCAAACGCGAGGCTGCTTCCGATCCCTCATCGGGAATGAATTCAAACGCGGTGTGGCGATAGTAGTCAAGCCCGCGCACCAGGCTTTCGGCGCGCTGCCATTTGACCCCGGCGGCATCGAGGCCCGAGGTCACCGCATCGAAGAAGGCACGCGCTTCGTCCGACAGGAATGCGTCGATCTTGGGCGCATCGGCGAGGAACTTGCGATCGCGCGGATCCTTGCTGTCAAGGATGCGCAGCGGGTTCTTTTCGAGCCGATCTTGCGAATCCTCGCTCAGCTCGCCCTTCACGCTAAGGAAATAGTCAACCAATGCCGCGCGCCAGGCATCGCGGCTCGCCGCATCGCCCAGCGTGTTGAGGTGCAGTGTCACTCCCGTAATCCCCAGCTCCTTGAGCAACTGGTCGGCGAGCGCGAGCAATTCGACGTCGGCCTGCGGTTCTGCCGCGCCGATGATCTCGGCGTCGATCTGGTGGAACTGGCGATAGCGCCCCTTCTGCGGACGCTCGTAACGGAACAGCGGGCCGTGCGTCGCGAGCTTGACCGGGGCATGCTGCTGCCAGCCGTTGGTGAGATAGGCACGGCAAATCCCTGCGGTGAATTCGGGCCGCAAGGTCAGGCTTTCACCCCCGCGATCCTCGAACGAATACATTTCCTTCGAAACGACATCGGTCGTCTCGCCGATCGCGCGGCTGAACACTTCGGTCTTCTCGAACACCGGCATTTCGACCCGGCGGAAGCGATAGAGCTTGCGCACGCGTTCGAAGGTTTCGACCACAAAGGCGAAAGCCTCGGCATCGGCGCCGAAAATGTCCTGTGTTCCGCGAATGGCCTGGGGCGTATTCTTGCTCATGGGCAGCGCTTAGGCGAGTGTGTGGCTCGCCGCAATATTGCCGCAGTGCAGCATTTTCTTTCTTGGCCTGCGCCTTTGGCGAGCCTATGGGCACACAATCATGGACATCAGCAAGATCCCCGTGGGCAGCAATCCGCCCGAAGACCTCAACGTGATCATCGAAGTACCGCTGGGCGGCGAGCCGGTGAAGTACGAATTCGACAAGGATTCGGGCGCTTTGTTCGTCGATCGCATCCTCCACACGCCGATGCGCTATCCTGCAAACTATGGCTTTGTTCCGCACACGCTAAGCCCCGATGGCGATCCGCTCGACGCATTGGTGATCGCACGCACGCCGTTCATTCCGGGCTGTGTGGTGCGCGTGCGCCCGATTGGCGTGCTCAACCTGGAAGACGAGCATGGCGGCGACGAAAAACTGATCTGCGTCCCGGTCGATACGACCTTCCCCTATTATTCGGATGTAGGCGAAACCAAGGACCTGCCCTCGATCATCTTCCAGCAGATCGAGCACTTCTTCACCCATTACAAGGATCTGGAAGCCGAAAAATGGGTGCGCGTGGGCAGTTGGGGTGAGCGCGACGAAGCACGCCAGATCGTGCTCGAGGCAATCGAAAGAGCCCAGGCTAAAACGGCCCGTTAGACCCTAAAGAACAGCAGCGATCGCCTTGAAGACCGCCGTGAGAGCGAGCGGCAACAGAATCGCCAGCGCCCAAAGCATTATGATGTCGCGCCTGAAATCGCCGGCCAGTGCAGGATCATGCGCTTCCTCATCGGGGCGCAAGGCCCACCGACGTTCAAACTTCCGGCAAGCCGGAATTATCGCTGCTACCAATACGATCAGTGCCAGATAGGGTAGTATCGAGAGCGATTCCGCCGTGGCGCTTTTCATCGCCTGTACCGTCACGAAGATCTGCAGCGAAGTATAGACCAGCAAGGCATAGGCGACATGATCGCTGGCCGATTTGCGCCAATCGCGCGCCCGTTGATGTGCCGCATCCTGCGGAAGGACATCGTTCATCCGGCTTCTTCCCCCCAAGCCTCACTCTCCGAGTCGATAGTATCCCAGAGCCGTGACCAAGATGCAAGAACAGTAACTATCTTGCCCTGCAAGGGCCGTGAGCACCTTACCATGCATGAATCCTGCCAATTAGCGAAAAACGGGGTTTCCAGCCACGCGCTGCCTGCTAAAGCTGCCCCGATGGACCAAGCTGACACCATGATCCACGCCTCGGAACAGGGCACCTTGGAAACCGGCGGGCCCTTGCCCAATGGCGGGCTCGAAGTAATTTCGATCGCCAAGAGCTATGACAAGCGCGCCGTGCTGACCGATATTTCGCTGCATGTCGCCAAGGGCGAAGTGCTCGGCCTGCTTGGCCCCAATGGCGCCGGCAAGACAACCTGCTTTTATTCGATCATGGGCCTGGTGCGGCCCGATGCCGGGCGCATCCTGATGGATGGCGAGGATGTCACCCACTTGCCGATGTATCGCCGCGCGATCCTGGGCCTGGGATATCTGCCGCAGGAAACCAGCATTTTCCGCGGCATGACGGTGGAACAGAACATCAATTGCGTGCTCGAATTGGTCGAACCCGATCCAGAGACGCGCGCGGCGGAGCTAGAGCGCTTGCTCGAGGAATTCCACATCGAGCGCCTGCGCAATTCGCCTGCCATGGCTTTGTCGGGCGGCGAGCGGCGACGCTGCGAGATTGCGCGGGCGCTTGCGGCCAAGCCTTCGATCATGCTGCTCGACGAACCTTTTGCCGGGATCGACCCGCTTTCGATCAGCGATATTCGCGACCTCATCAAGGACCTGAAGCGGCGCGGGATCGGTGTGCTGATCACCGACCACAATGTCCGCGAAACGCTCGACATCGTCGATCGTGCCTGCATCATCTATGGCGGGCAGGTTCTGTTCGCCGGTGCTCCGCAAGACCTTGTCGCCGATGAGAACGTGCGGCGGCTCTACCTGGGCGAGGGCTTCACGCTGTGAGTTCTGGCGGGGGTTGAACCATGGCGCTGGGCCCGAGGTTAGACCTTCGGCAATCACAGTCGCTGGTGATGACGCCGCAGCTGCAGCAGGCAATCAAGCTGCTGGCGGCGTCCAATCTCGAGATCGAAACTTTTATCGCTGAAGCGCTGGAGGCCAATCCCCTCCTCGAGGCCGGCGAGATCTCGCGCGAAGATGCGAGCGAACCGACCCTTGATATTCCCGACGAACCTACTGCCGATCTGGCAATCGGCGATGACAGTGCGCTCGACATCGATCCCCGCGCGCTTGATCGCGACCGCGATACAGGGGACGGCGAATGGGGTGCAGCAAGCGCCAGCCATGGCGCTATCGACGACTTGCCCGACGTGGGCGAGCGCGCTCGGTCCGAAATCACATTGGCCGAACATTTGGCTGACCAGGTAGGCGCCGTGGCCTTCAACGACAGCGAGGCGGCGCTGGCCTGCCACATCATCGGCTTGCTCGACGAAGCCGGCTATCTCCACAACGATCTGCGCGAAATTGCCGTGGACACGGGAGCGACCGTCTATGAAGTCGAAGACGCGCTCGAACTGGTCCAGTCACTCGATCCCACCGGGGTCGGCGCAAGGTCGCTCGGCGAATGCCTCGCGCTTCAGGCGAAAGAGGCCAATCGCTATGATCCCTGCATGGCGCGACTGCTCGACAATCTCGACCTGGTCGCACGCGGCGAATTCGCGCGACTCAAGCGAATGTGCGACGTCGATGACGAGGATTTCGCCGACATGCTGGCCGAACTGCGCGGTTATGATCCCAAACCGGGCCTCGCCTACGGCGGCTCGCCCGCCAATGTCGTGGTGCCCGATATCCTGGTGACGCCGGGCGAGAAGGATGGCTGGGACATTGCGCTCAACGAAGCGACATTGCCGCGCTTGATCATCAACCGCGAATATTATGTCGAATTGCGCGAAGGTTCGACCGGCAAGGAGGCGCAGAGCTGGCTCAGGGAGAAGCTGGCCGATGCCAATTGGCTGATCAAGGCGCTCGACCAGCGCCAGAAGACGATCCTCAAGACCGCAGCCGAAATCGTGAAACGGCAAGACGGGTTCTTCCGCCGCGGCGTGTCCGAACTGCGCCCGCTAACCTTGCGCGAAGTGGCCGAAGAAATCGAAATGCATGAATCGACCGTCAGCCGCGTTACCAGCAACAAATATCTCCATTGCGAACGCGGCACTTTTGAGCTCAAATATTTCTTTACCAGCGGGGTCGGTTCCAGCGATGGTGAGGGCGCCAGCTCGGAAGCGGTGAAGGCGCGCATCAAGGCGCTGATCGATGCCGAGGATCCCAAGAAGATATTGTCCGACGATACACTGGTCGAGATGCTCAAGGACGAAGGCTTTGACCTTGCTCGGCGCACCGTGGCCAAATATCGCGAGGCGATGGGGATCGGAAGTTCGGTGCAGCGGCGCAGGCAAAAGAAACTGGCGGCGGGCGGCTGATCCGCTACCATCCCCGGCATAGGGGAGAGCGATCATGTCAGACCTTGCCGAACGCCGCATCCAGAACGTACGCGACCATATGGCGCTGGAAATGGAATATGATTGGGATGCGGTTATCGCGACCTTTGACGGTCACCCGCGTTATGAAATGGCAACGGGGCAAGTGTTCGACGGGGAACAGGCGGTACGCGGATACTTTGCTTCGTCACGCTCGGTCTTCCCCGACCAGGGGAACGAGATCATTGCCATCGCCCACACAGGCGATACTGTACTGGTAGAGTTCTGGCTTACCGGCACGCATGAGGGCGAAATCCGCGTAGGTGACACAGTAATCCCGCCTACGGGCAGAAAGCTGCGCCATCGCATGGCGGCCAGCTTCGAATTTGCTCCCGGCAGCGACAAGATTTTGTGCGAACGACCCTTCTTCGACCAGCTCGGAATGCTGCGTTCAATCGGGCTGGAGATCTAGGCCAGATCGGTACATCGCAAGACGCAGCTCCAGGAGCAGGGAAATCGACTCAAGGTCGGTCCAGTCCCAACTCCTAAGCTACCTGCTCTTGCTCTCAAGCGGCAATTGGGTGGCCGCCCTCCATCGCCTGGAGCACCCGCGGGTCGTCATAGAGCGGAATGCCCGCGGCGACATATTTCTTCTGCACCGTGGGGGTGAGCAGCCCAACGCGGGCGAGAGCCGGCAGCATCAAGTCCTTGAGAGCGTGAATCTGGCCCGGCGGCAGTTCCTGCGTGATTCCGGCCTCCTGCGCCTCCTTCAATCCGGCAAAGAAATCGTCCGGATCGATGTTGGAATTATACAGCACTTCCATGAAACCGGGGTCGACCTTGCTGGCCAGCGAATTGCGCAAGGTAGTTTCCGCCAGGATACTCACCGCCTGGAAGGCAAATTCGGCCAGGTCTTCCACCTCGTCTTCCGGCAGATCGGCGATCACGGGCCCAAGGAAGGCATGGCCGAACGAGACGTGACGTGACTCGTCGCGCATCACGTTGAAGGTAATCGCCTTCAGCAGTTCGCATTGCGTGGTGCGATACATGTTGTTGAAGGCCCCTAGCGCCAGACCTTCCACGATCATGTTCATCCCGATCATGACCTTCTCGTAGCGGTCGCTCTTAAGGGTCGCATCGATCAGGGCCTTGAGCCAGGGGCTCATCGGATAGACGATCGCGATCTTGTCGCAATATTTGGCATAGACCTCCACGTGGCGCGCCTCGTCCATGGTCTGGGTCGCCGCATAGAGCTTGGCGGTGGCATCGGGTACCGAATGGGTCACACAGGCGGCTGTCATGAGCGCCCCCTGCTCTCCATGCAGGAATTGCGAGAGCAGCTGAGCGGTCGAATGCGCGGTGAAGGTTTCCTGCTG
>SBHJ01000278.1 GCA_006226465.1 Alphaproteobacteria bacterium
GCCGGGACATCGACCGCCCATGGATCGCTGTTCACGGTGTCGATCGTGTTGCCGACCACGCAAAGGGCGTCCTGGAAGGGATCATTGAGAATGCCGGTCAAGCTGCAACCACGAGCCAGTTGGGCGTTGGAGCAAATGTCCCGGATGTTCTCCAGGACGCATTCGGTGAAGTAACTGCTCTCGCGCACCCAGCGGTTCATATTGGGCACACCCTTTCGCCACAGGGCAGTACGCCCGCGTGAATTGGTGATCTTCACCCCGTCGAAAGCGGCACGTTCGTTCACTTCGGTATAGAACTGGGTAGCGTTCGATGTGTCGAACGTGATGCTTGCCCCCCGGAACAGGAAACTGGCCAGCCTGGGGCGGAAGGTCGCATCGGTGTCACGCAGAGCGTCCGCTTTGGCGAAGGTGATCGGTTGGGAGGCTTCGATCGTGACCCAGCCCTTGATCGCTGCCGCGTTGGAACTTGCGGTGAGGTCGATTGTCCCGCCCTCGGTGCAAGTCAGGCGCGGGTTCCACACGGTCACGGAGAGGCTCTCCGTGCGCAGGTAATTCAGAGCATTGGTGAAGCTCTTGTAGCGCTGCCCAGCGATCTCAGCGGGGGTTGGCGCGATCTCCAGCTCGTAATCGTGCAGGGTGCCCGTGGCCGGGAACACCGCATGTGGGAAGAAGCTGTACGGCCCGATGACCCGATGCTGCATGGCAGGGTCGGCGGGCACGGCTTCGAAGTAAACGTGGGCCTCACCGGAAACCCCGGCGGGCTTCTGCAACTTGATCCACCACCCGTAGTAGGTGACCGGATTGCCATTGGCGTCGTTGAAGGTTGCTAAGCTGGGCGCGGTGATGTCGTGGCTTGCGCCTTCGTAATGCACGGTGACATGCGAGAGGCCCATGTTCGCATAAAGCGATCCGCCATTATTGGCGGCGGCATAGACGCCAACCAGCAGCTCGTTGGAAAAGAACTGGTTGGGGAGGACAAGCAGGCGCATTGCAGGCTTGGCGGTGGTGCGAACGGGGTCAACAGGAGCGGCGGAGAAGCCCGAACCGGCAACGCCGGTCCAGCCCGCTGCGGGGGTGAGCAGGGCGGTTTCAACTGTGCGACCATTCGGCTTGCGAGCATGGGCCACGCGAAAGCCCATACCAAATCCAAAGCCTGCCATCAGGCGAGCCCCACGATGTCGCTGGCGGAGGTGCCCGTCGCACGAAGCGCAGAAACACGCACATCGAGGATCGAACCATCCTGAACGTTGCGGAAGGTCACGTCCGCAGCCGAATCGAGCGAGCGCAGCGTAATGTCGCCGCCGGTACCGACGTAGATGGCCTTGGTGGCCTCTACCAGTTCGATCGAATCGTTGGGCGTGATCTCGAAGCAACGTGACGCGGGGGCGGTGACACTGTCGGAAGTGCTCTGGAAGTTATCTTTGGGCATGGCGAGCTCCTGTTGCGAACAAAAAGAGAACATCGCCTAACGTTGAGAATACGTGTAGGAAAATGCTTTTGTTTCCCACGCGAGATTTTTCCCGCCGCTTGCTGGCAGCCTTGCGAGGAGCTTAGGTGAGGTCGAGCTGAGGCAGGATCTGCATGACCGCCACGACAATTGAGCCAGCCGAACAGGATCCGATGCCTGCATCTGCGGCAGGCGTCGGAGCGCGTGGCGTGGACGCAGGCATGTTAGGTCTCACCCCGTTCCTGATCATGCTCTATTCGGCTTGCCTGCCGCAGGAAGTCAGGCTCGTCGTCGGCGGCCTATCGATCTACCCCTATCGAATGGCAGCGTTTGTCCTGCTGCCATGGCTCTTGAACCGATTGTTTCGCGGACAGATCAGGCTGACTGCGATCGACGCAATGGTTCTGGCCGGGGCGCTGTGGATGCAGATATCTTTCATTGTCTTTTACGGCGCGACAGAAGGACTGGTTCGCGGAGGCGCATTGCTGATCGATATCCTCCCGCCATTTTTCGTTGCGCGAATTTGTGTTCGCTCACCGCTGGATCTTCGCCGCATCATTGTCTTGGCGGTTCCGGTCCTGATTTTCGTTGGCGTGAGCATGTTGATCGAATCAATTTCAGGCCAAGCCTTGATCCGGCCATGGGCGGCCAGCCAGTTCGGCCCTCTCTCAAGTTATGAAAACGGTGTGGAAGTCGGGCTGTTTGACGGTGCCTTTGACTATCGGCTTGGCATGCTCCGCGCGGCCGGGCCATTCCCTCATCCAATCCTGGCGGGGCTGTTTCTGGCCAGCTTCTTACCCCTGATACTGCAGGGGGGACTGAAGCGCTGGCCACTCTATTTCGGCGTTCTGGCAGGTATGCTTGCCGTTTTCTCGATAAGCTCGGCTGCCTGGCTCTCGCTGGTCCTCGCGCTTGTGTTGGTGGCTTACGACCGGATCCAGCAGAAGGTCGAAATCCTGAATTGGCAGGGCGGCCTGGTGGCTGGTGGGATCGTGCTGATTGGCTTGCAGGCCGCAAGCCAAAGCGGCCTGATCTCGGTATTGATCCGCTTCACCCTCAATCCCGGCACCGCATATTACCGGAAGATGATCTGGGATTTCGGGATCCGCTCGGTCGAGCGCAATCCCTGGTTCGGTATCGGCTACACCGATTTTGAACGCGCGACCTGGATGACCAACAGTGTCGATAACCATTGGCTGCTTCTCGCCATTCGCCATGGCTTCCTGCCCAGCGTGCTGTTTCTGGCCGTGTGTGGCGTTTTGATCTTTCGCTTGAGTGCCACCAGCCTGTCCCTGGCAGAGCCGGATCGCAGATTGTTCGTCGGCGTAGCGATAGCGCTTTTCGCGCTGGTGCTGGCCGGGTTTACAGTCGCATTCGTCGGCGGGATGCACACCTGGCTCTTCCTGCTGCTGGGTGCTGCGACCAGCGTCAGTTTCGCGATACCCTTTTCCGGAGTGTCAACGCTGAACCGCAGGCTGGGCTAAGCCCGGGCCATTCGCGGCTGCCGCGCGCAAGCCAGAGGCGAATTCCTGTCCGATTTGCGCTCGCTTGAACCGCTGTGCATCGGGCCCCTGTTGCCATACGCTGAGTTCGCGCTTCAGTTCCACCTCGTTATGGATTGCATGGGCCATTGCGCCCGCAATATCGCGTGGGTCCGACGGATCGACAGGCAAGGCAAAGCCGCATCGGTCAAAATATCCTGCAACGGCCGCGCCACGCGGATGGATGATCGGCGTGCCAGACATCAGGGCTTCGATATAGGCCAGCCCGAAACTCTCCCTTTTCGACGGGAGGGCCATAGCCGTCGAAGCATTCATCAGTCCGGGAAGCGATTCGTGCCCGCAATGGCCAAGCAGTTCCATGCCAGGCGTGCGCCTGGCGATGGCCTGGCACGCCTGCAACGCCTCGGGACTGCCGCCCCCAGCAATCCGGCACGATATTTCCACTTCGCCAGACGTCAGGATCGTCATGGCATTGGCCAAACCGGGCAGATTCTTGTTTCGATATCCGTCGAGGTTGAATACCGAAAGGAAGCCTTTCCCGCCTGGCCGAGGCTCGATCACTGTATCGTCGGCCAATGGGCATGGCAGAAGTCGCGAGGAAAGGTGGCGTGCGCCCAGCAAGCCTTCGGCCCTGTCGTGCGACCACGGGGCAAGGTGAAAGACGATTGCGGCCCCCTGGTAAATGCGCCTGAACAGCGGCCGCAGGTCAGGGCGTGCGCGCAAGATCTTGCAGTCCGTATTGCCCTGGACGATCAGCGCATAGGGCACGTCCAGAAGGCGTGCCGCGCGAAAGGCTGCAATTCCTTCGATGGTGAGCTTGTGGGCGACCAGGAGGTCCGGCTTGCCGTTTCCAGCGGCAAGCGTGGCAATCGAATTGCCCAACCTGTTGAGCATTTTTGCATGGAACAATCCCATCGACGGGGCCGGATAGGTGATCGCCATGCCAAATTCGAATGGTACCTGAGCCGGATCTGAGCCGGGGGGCGTTCGATTGATCGAAATAACGCGATGATGGAATTGCGCAGAAGTGAGTTCGACCAAGCGGCGCAGCGCTGGCGTTTTCTCAGGCTTGATCGGGTCGGGAAAATCGCCGGAAATGTGGCAGACGTTCAGTAGAGGAGGCTCGTTCATGGCAAGAGCTCTATCCGCTGCGACCGGGTTGTGCCGTTAGGCCTGCTCGTTCCGATACCGATCGTCAGTCGGACTTTCCCGGAGTGTAGTGGTAATAGCGATATTGGTAATCGTATGATTGCCCGGCGTGCAGCGCCCGATACTTGGTCAGCACTATGCCTACTACATTTGTGCCGACGCTACGCAGTCGTTTCAGCGCAGCGCGTGCTTGTCCGAACTGGACCCGATTGGCTTCGACGATGAAAATCGTCGCATCGACATAGCGCGATATCAGGGGCGCATCGGCGATGCCCATGACCGGCGAAGTATCGAAGATCACAGTGGCATATTCGCCTCGCACGCTGTCGATAAACCGTCCCACCGCGCCAGAAGCCAACAGTTCGACTGGGTTGGGCGGTGTTACCGCGACAGGCAGGACGTCGAGGTTTTCAGGCATGCCCGGCAAGAGTGCATCACGCAGCTCGGTTCGGCCCAATACCACTTCGGCAAAACCGACCTCCGGGGTACTGTGGCCAAGATGCGCAGCAACCGACGGCTTGCGCAGGTCGGCATCGACCAACAGGGTCTTGCGACCATGGCGTGCGAGCAGCTTGGCCAGCAATATCGCAGTTGTTGTCTTGCCTTCCGATGCCTGGCTGCTGGTGAACTGCAGCACGTTCTTGTCGCGCGGCAACGAGTAATCGAGCGAAGTCAGGATCGAAGAATAGCTCTCCATCAGCGGGCTGAAAGGATTGCCGATTTGCTCCTCCAAGTCGCCTTCGGGAATAAATGGCGTGTGGCCAAGCAAGGAATGGCCCAGTCGATCCTCAATCTCTTCAAGCGAGCGCAGTCGTTCGTCGAAAGTTTCGCGCAATACCGCCAGGCCGCCCGCAAGGCCGATACCGGCAATCAGCGCTACGAGCAGGTTCTTGACCAGGTTGGGAGAAAACGGTTCAACGGGAATGTCAGCCTCGTCCAACTTCGTGACCGTGCCGGCCTGGACATTGGCCGCAGTCGCTATTTCGTTGAAACGTTGCAGCAAATTCGCCAACTGGTTGCGTAGTGCTTCGGCTTCACGATCAAGAATACCGAAATGCACCCGGCGGTCCTGTTCGCCCAGCGCCAATTGCGAAACGCGCTGGCGCTCGCCCAACAGAGCCTGCTCCTGCCTTGCGGCCACTTCAAACTCGCGGCGGATGCCCGACTTGATATCTGTCGACAGTCGCGAAATTTCGCCGTCGACTCCGGCGATCTGGGCCTGAACCTCCGCCACCGCAGGATAATCATCGTCATAGCGCTGCTGGAGGTCAGCGAGCTCCCGCTTCAGGTCTCCGCGCAGGCGTTGCAGCTCTTGGACTGCGGTGTTTGACTGTACTTCCCTGAGCTGCATCGCCGGCGTGCCGGCGGCACCACGCCAGCGCTGTTCCGCGTCGATCCGGGCTGCCTTGGCGGTTGTGTAGGTTTCATTGACCTGGGCCAGATTGGCCGCAGTTATCGTCGGCGCAGAGGTGCCGCTGCCGAAGAACGAGGTCGTTACGCCATCGTTCTGGCGAACAATCCCCGATTGCTTGGCATAGGCATTCGCCTCTAGTTCAGCGGCTTCCAATTTCTGGCGAACGTCCGTGATTTGGCTCTGCAAGTAGTCCTGCGCATA
>SBHJ01000313.1 GCA_006226465.1 Alphaproteobacteria bacterium
GCGCTGCGACAGGCTAACCAGCGCGCCCATGCGGACAGTCTCATCGGCCGGATCGCCGACAACGATCTTGCCGAGCCGTGCCACCAGTGCTTGCTGCGCTGCATCAATCAGTCCGGCAGGGACGAAGGCGCGGCGGATCGCGGTGCATTTTTGCCCCGCCTTGACCGTCATTTCGCGGACGATCTCTTTCACAAACAGGTCGAATTCGGGATCTTCGGCGGAGATATCCGGGCCCAGCACGGTGCAGTTGATCGAGTCCCGTTCGGCAATGAAGCGCACCGATTCGCGCGCGATAACAGCTTGCGATTGCAGCAATTGGGCGGTGTCGGCCGAGCCGGTGAAGGATACTACGTCCTGGCAGGTGAGATGGTCGAACATGTCGCCGATTCCACCGACGATCAGTTGCAGCGCGCCAGCGGGCAACGCGCCGCTCTCCACCATGATCCGCACTGCATGTTCGCAGACCTGTGCGGTCGCGGTGGCGGGTTTGACGATGGCTGGCACGCCGGCGAGCAGGGTGGGGCCAAGCTTTTCGAGCATGCCCCAGACCGGGAAGTTGAAGGCGTTGATATGCAGCGCTGCACCCTGCAGCGAGGTATAGACATGCTGGCCGATGAAACTGCCGGTCTTGCCGATCGGTTCATGGGTTCCATCGACGATAACCACGCCATCGGGCAATTCCTTGCGGCCCTTGGACGACATGGTGAACAGTGTTCCCGCGCCGCCTTCGATATCGACCCAGCTATCGCTGCGCGTCGCCCCGGTCTGGGCTGAGAGCGCGTAAAGCTCCTCCTTGCGCTCCATGATGGCTTGCGCCAGTGCCTTGAGCATGGCGGCGCGTTGATGGAAGGTCATCGTGCGCAGGGCCAAACCACCGACCTTGCGCGCATGATCGAGCATCGCGGCGAAATCCAGCCCCTCGCTGCCCGCGAATGCGACGGTCGAGCCATCGATCGCCGAAACTACGGCGCGGCCGGTTCCTCCGCCCTCGATCCATCTGTCTTGGCAATAGTTCTGAAGCTTGCTTGTCATTTCTCGTCCCAGTTGAGGTCGGCTTATTGCCCCGTGAATTTAGGCATTCGCTTTTCGGTGAAAGCGGCAACACCTTCCTTGTAATCGGCACTATTGCCCAGTTCGCGCATCAGGTCGCGTTCGCGCAGCAGTGCTTCGTCGAGGTTGCGTCCAAAGGATGCGCGCAAGGCATGTTTGGTGGCAACAAGGCCTCGGGTTGGCCCGGCGGCGAATTTCTTCGCCAGCGCCATGGCTTGTTCCTGCAGCACCTCGTCATCAACGCATTTCCAGATCATGCCCCATTCCTCGGCCTTTTCGGCGGGCAATGGCTCGCCGGTCATGGCTAGGCCCAGCGCGCGCGCCTGTCCGGCAAGGCGCGGCAGCACCCAGGTGCCGCCCGAATCCGGGATCAGGCCGATGTTGGCGAATGACTGGATGAACTTGGCGCTGCGGGCCGCGATGACGATGTCACAGGCGAAGGCGATATTCGCACCTGCACCCGCTGCAACCCCGTTGACGGCGCAAATGATCGGCAGGCCCATGGTCGCAAGGCGTTTGATCAGCGGCGAATAATACTTCTCGACCGAATCGCCGAGGTCCACGGCTGCGCCACCCGGCGCAACGGCGCGGTCGCTAAGGTCCTGTCCCGCGCAAAAACCGCGCCCGGTGCCAGTCAGCAGGATGCAGCGAACTTCGGGTGAGGCCTGCGCCTCGTCCAGCGCGGCGGCAAGCTCCTCATGCATCTCGACGGTAAACGAATTGAGGCGATCGGGGCGGTTGAGCGCAATACGCATAACGCCGCAATCCAGCGAACTGGTGATTGTGTGATTGCCCATCGACCCTTCCCAATCGATTCGTTGTAGTTAGTTGACTGCCCGGTCAGAGAATTATTATCAAGTGAAAAATGACGGCGCTGATGGTTAGTTGACTGGGCGGTCGATTAATTATATGACTCGCGCAGTTTCGGGAAGGCGGGACCATGTACACGACTGAATTGGACAAGAGCCCGGCGGGCCAGCCGGTGACGATCGAAGATCCTGAACTGCTCGCGAAATTCGAAGCGCGGGTGGCGGCGGATGATTTCATCGAACCGAAAGACTGGATGCCGGAAGCCTATCGCCGCACCCTGGTGCGCCAGATTTCGCAGCACGCGCATAGCGAGATTGTCGGCATGTTGCCCGAAGGCAATTGGTTGACCCGCGCGCCAAGCCTGAAGCGCAAGGCGATCCTGCTTGCCAAGATCCAGGACGAAGGCGGGCATGGCCTGTATCTCTATTGCGCCGCCGAAACGCTTGGCACCAGCCGCGAAGAAATGATCGATGCGCTCCACAGCGGCAAGGCCAAGTACTCGACGATCTTCAACTACCCGACATTGAATTGGGCCGATATTGGCGCGATCGGCTGGCTGGTCGACGGCGCCGCGATCATGAACCAGGTGCCGCTGCAGCGCACCTCTTACGGTCCCTATGCCCGCGCCATGGTGCGTATCTGCAAGGAGGAAAGCTTCCACCAGCGCCAGGGCTACGATTTGCTGCTGGAAATGGTGAATGGCACTCCCGAGCAGAAGGCGATGGCGCAGGATGCGCTCAACCGCTGGTGGTGGCCCGCACTGATGATGTTCGGTCCGCCGGACGAGAATTCGCCCAACACCGCGCAATCGCTGCGCTGGCGGATCAAGCGCGAGACCAATGACGAACTGCGCCAGAAATTCGTCGATGCCACCGTGCCGCAGGCGGACCTGCTCGGCCTTTCAGTGCCGGACCCCGACCTCAAATGGAACGAAGAGCGCGGGCACTATGATTTCGGCGAAATCGATTGGGCCGAATTTTATGCCGTAGTGAAAGGCCAAGGGCCCGTGGCGCAGGAACGGATGAGCGAACGCCGCGCAGCGTGGGATGACGGAGCATGGGTGCGCGATGCGGCAGATGCACATGCGGCCAAGCACGCGGCGCGCGCTGCGGCCTAACGAGGGGATCAGGAAAATGAGCGATTGGCAATTGTGGGAAGTGTTCATCCGCACCAAAGGCGGGCTCGATCATCGTCACGCGGGATCGATCCATGCGGCCGATGCGGAGATGGCGCTGCGCCATGCGCGCGATACTTATACGCGCCGGATGGAAGGCGTCAGCGTTTGGGTGGTTCGTTCGGCGGACATCGTTGCTTCTGACCCCGGCGAGGCAGGCGAATTGTTCGAACCAGCCGAAAGCAAGATCTATCGCCACCCGACCTTCTACCAGCTTCCCGAAGCTGTGAACCACATGTGAGCGGCGCGATGGACAAGCCACTTTTCAATGCGCTGTTGCAAATGGGCGATGACAGCCTGGTGCTGGGCCAACGGCTATGCGAATGGTCGGGCAAGGCCCCTACGATCGAGGTCGACCTGAGCCTGTCGAACCTGGCGCTGGACCTGATCGGCCAGGCGACCATGCTGCTTGATTATGCCGGGCAGGTCGAAGGCGAAGGGCGCGATGCCGATCGGCTGGCATTCCACCGCGATGCTGAACTCTTTCGCAACTCGCTGATGGTCGAGCAGCCCAATGGCGATTTCGCGCGGACAGTGATGCGGCATTTCTTTTTCGCAACCTATGCCAGCGCGCTTTACGAGGCACTGTCCAAGTCCAGCGACGAGACGCTTGCTGCGATTGCAGCCAAGGCGGTGAAGGAATTGCGCTATCATTCCGAATATGCCGCCGAATGGGTCGTGCGGTTGGGCGATGGTACTGAAGAAAGCCACAGTCGGATGGTGAAGGCGCTGGATTGGCACTGGCGTTTCATAGACGACCTGTTTGAGGACGATGCCGACTGGGCCGAGCTGGCCGAGCGCGGCATAGTGCCGTTGCGGGCAACGCTGCGCGGCAATTTCGGCAAGCGGGTGGCGCAGGTCTTCGGCGAAGCGACACTGGAGGTGCCCGGCGAAGTCTGGCCATTGACCGGTGGACGCCAGGGTAGGCATTCGGAACACCTATCGCTGGTTCTGGCGGAAATGCAGGTCCTGCCGCGGGCACATCCTGCTGCCACCTGGTAGGTTCGCATGGCCAGCCAGCCATCCTCCGATGTTATCGAGCAGCGCATTTTCGATGTGCTGGCTCAGGTACCTGATCCCGAAATCCCGGCGGTTTCGATCGTCGATCTGGGGATTGTGCGCGGCGTAAGCATAGACGGGGATCAGGCTGCTGTTGCGCTGACACCTACTTACAGTGGTTGCCCGGCAACTCACGCGATCGAACTGGCGGCGCGGCTGGCGCTCGACGAGGCTGGGCTGGAAGCGGTGACAATCCGCACCGTACTCTCGCCCGCCTGGTCGACCGAGATGATCTCGGCCGAAGGGCGCGAGAAGTTGCGCCGCTATGGCATTGCACCGCCGGTGGAGAGTGGTGGGCCCGCCGAATGCCCGCGTTGCGGCTCACGCGACACGCATGAAGTATCCCGGTTCGGATCGACGCCATGCAAGGCGCTGTGGCGCTGCAATTCCTGCAGCGAACCGTTCGACCGTTTCAAATGTCATTAGGAGGATAGATGTCGACTGGCTTTCATGCGCTCCGCATCGCGGATGTGAAACGCGAAACCGATGATGCAATCTCGGTCGAGCTGGACGTTCCGGTTGAACTCCAGTCGGTGTTCGCTTTTCGTCCGGGGCAGCACTTGACCTTGCGCACGGAAATCGACGGCGAGGACGTGCGCCGCAACTATTCGATCTGCGCCGCGCCATACGAGAAGCAGTGGAAGGTCGCGATCAAGCGGCTTCCTGGCGGACGCTTCTCAGGCTGGGCCAATGGCGGGTTGGCTGCTGGCGATACGATCGATGTCATGCCACCAACCGGCGCCTTCACATGGAGTTTCGACCCTGCGCGCAAGGCGAAATATGCGCTGTTCGCGAGCGGATCGGGCATCACCCCGATCCTGTCGCTGCTCAAGGCCGGGCTGGAACAGGAACCACAGAGCGAATTCGCTCTCTTCTATGGCAATCGCGACAGCGACAGCATCCTGTTCCTTGAAGAGATCGCCGCGCTCAAGGACCGCTTCATGGGCCGGCTGGAAGTGCATCATTTCCTTTCGCGCGAAGAGGACGAGATTGTGCTGTTCAATGGCCGGATCGATCGCGCCAAGATGGAGGAGATCGCCGGGCCCATGCTCGATCCCAAGGTACTTGAAGCGGCTTTCGCCTGTGGCCCCAAGGGAATGATGGACGCGGTCGAGACGGCGCTGGTTGCGGGCGGCATGGCGGCGGACCGGATCAAGACCGAACGTTTCACCACTTCCGAGCTGAGCGCCGAACAGCTCAAGGCGATGGAAGAGCTTGAGCGCCAGGCGGCGGGACGCCCGATCAAGATCAATATGGATGGGCGCAAGCGTACCATTTCATTCGATCCCGAGAAAGTTTCGATCCTTGAGAATGCGCGCGCTTCGGGCATGCGCGCGCCCTACGCCTGCAAGGCTGGCGTTTGCGCCACCTGCCGGGCCAAGGTCGTTTCAGGCAAGGTCGAGATGATCCGCAATTTCGGCCTGTCGGCAGATGAGATTGCCGAAGGCTATGTGCTCACTTGCCAGTCGATCCCGCTGACCGACGACGTGGAAGTCGATTACGACGCCTGAGGCTCCAACATGGCAAA
>SBHJ01000285.1 GCA_006226465.1 Alphaproteobacteria bacterium
TGGTCACGACCAAGGCGGCCGTTTCATCGGGCGAGATCCCGTGAAAGGCCGATTGGAAGATTCGGCTGGCCTGCTGCCGGACAAGTGCCGTTTTTTCACTGCCAAGATTGGTCACTTCCACCAGAGTGACGCGCCGATCCTCAGGGTTGGGAAAGGTTCGCACCAGCCCTTGCGCCTCCATCCGCGCAATCGTCTTGGTCATTGTGGGAAGCTTGATGATCGCGTGATCAGACAAAGTCGTAACACTGGCCCGTTCGTGTTCGGACAGGATGATGAGGACGCGCCACCGGGCCACATCCATCCCGATCCGCTTCAGCGCCCGATCGAGATCCATTGTGTATTGTCGGCCGACCCGCATAACCCAATAGAGCGGCCATTCTTCCATTCTGAAGTCTGGGTGAGCTGGATCGATGCTTTCCACGTCGGGCGTCATGATGGTGTGACTCTCTCGCTGAGTTTGTCTCTGCTATAGGCACAACATAAGGAATGCAATCACTTGCAATAATACTTGAATTTTCACGTAATGTGTAGTTGTGTAGGCAATGTCGAATCGCCAGCGATGGTGTCCGGCTGGGAAGAAATCAGAGGTCAGTCACATCTCGAACGAGCTAACCATCGACGGGGGGGAATACCCGGCGTCGCGGAATTTGACTTCCGCTTCAATGACATGCGCTGGATATGGCCCTTCGGTTCGTTCGATCCTTGTCCGAAAATTCGATGATGCACAAGGCGAGCTGACGGTCGCGATCAAGGATTGCCTCGACCAGGCAGGGGAAGTCACCACCAGCAGTAGTCGAGCGCTCGCCGACGCCGATCCGGCAAAAGAAGACTCAGAAGTTGTCAGGCTGCTCAGCGATGCCCGCTGCGCCATCATAGGCCGAGCCAACATGCATGAGCTGGCCTATGGCGTTACGGGAATCAATGGCTGGACCGGCACGCCGACCAATCCGAAATATCCTGCGCTGGTCCCCGGTGGATCGTCGAGCGGTTCGGCAGTGGCGGTCGCTGCGGGGCTGGCCGATTTTGCAATCGGCACCGACACCGGAGGATCGATCCGCGTCCCTGCAACATGCTGCGGTATTGTTGGTCTCAAACCGACCTTTGGCCGAGTTAGCCGCATTGGTGCGCATCCGACCGTCAGCAGTCTCGACTGCGTTGGCCCATTCGCACGCGATGTTGCAATGATCGAACGCGCGATGGCGATCATAGCGCCAGATTGGAATGTCGGGGTTTGGGCCTCAGTCGATGCAAGGGTCGCATGGTTCTCGCCGCCGGGGGATGATGCGATCATCGCCGCGGTTCGTGCCAAGGCCCAGGCCGCGTTTGACCTGGTTGAGGTTGAATTCCCGAGTTTCGAAGCCGCGTCCAATGCGGGGCTGACGATCATTGGGCGCGAGAGCTGGAACGCCTGCGGCCATCTGACCGAGACCGGGCTGGTCGGACGCGACGTTCATGACAGGCTCCTCGCCTCGTCGAAGATCACAGATAGCCAGTTGGAAGATGCTGAGGCGGAACGCTTCCGCTTCGGGCAAGCTGTCGATGTGATCCTGCAAGATCACGCCGCTATCGCGCTTCCCGCCATGTCTTGCCCGGTACCGAGCCTGCTCGAGGCCTCAAGTCAAACTGCGCCGGCCCCGATGACTCTCGCTTGCCGCCCGTTCAACCTTTCCGGGCACCCGGCAATTGCCCTGCCGATTGGAGAAGTCGACGGGCGTCCAATTTCGCTTCAATTGGTGGGCCGCCGCGGCGATGATGAGTCGCTGTGTGCGTTGGCCCGCCGGGTAACTCTATTCAACAAGGGAGAATAACCATGGCCAGTGCGATCCAGTTCGCCCCCAAGGCCGATGATCCAACCAAGGTGGAATTCGCGAAACTGCTGGGTGATCTGCGGGCGCGCCGCGAGGAATTCCAGGAGCTTCGTCACATCCCCCAGAATATTGTCGATCGGTTCAAGACGCTAGGCATCTATCGCGGATTGGTCCCCGAGCAATTCGGCGGTGCCGGATGGAGTGCGCGACGCTTCATGGAAGCGATTGAGGCTATCTCGGCTGCCGATGGCTCGGCAGGCTGGGTGGCGAGCTTTGGCTTTGCAACCAAATATATATCGTCGTTGCCGGCCGAGACGCTTGCAGAGATTTACGCCAATGGCCCCGATGTCGTTGTTGCCGGTGCGGTTTTCCCGCCTCAAGAGGTTGAAGAGCTTGATGGTGGTTACAAGGTCAACGGGCGATGGGGCTTTGGCAGCGGATGCATGTGCGCCGACATCATCGGTGTGGGCATTCGCGTAGAGGGTGAGAAGGGTGGCCTGCCGCGCATGGCCTGGATGCCGCCTGGAAAGGTCCAGATCGACGAAAATTGGAATACGATGGGAATGCTCGGTACCGGCAGCCACGACCTTGTGGTCAAGGATGTTGTCGTCCCCCGGCATTTCACCGCCATACGCGGCTCCGCCCCCACGATCGACTGCCCTTCCTATCGATATCCCAGCATGGCGATGGCGGCCCAGGTCCTTGCCGTCGTCGGTCTCGGTGTGGCCCGTGAGGCGATTGACGAAGTCGTCAGCATCGCAACCGCCAAGAATTCGATCACCGGCGCGCCGATGATGGCAAACCGCCCCGGTTTCCAGATCGCGCTTGCGCAGATGGAGGCGCAGCTGCGCTCAGCCCGAGCGTGGTTCTATGAAGCGACCGACACGGTGTGGGACAAAGCTGTAAGTGGTGCACAGATCACCAGTGAAGATCAGGGCTTGCTTCGTATCGCCAGCACCAACGCCGCCAAGACTGGCGCAGATGTGACCCGGAGAGCCTTCGAACTAGCTGGCACCACCGGAATTTTTGCGGGTCATCCGCTGCAGCGCTATCTCAACGACGCATTGGTGGTAGCACAGCATGCCTTCATGAATGATGGTACCTGGCAGGCGGGCGGGCAAGCCTTGATGGGCTTGGATACGCCGCCGGGCTATCCATAGGAGAGAATGAAAATGAGCGAGAGTAAACCGATCAAGGCGCTATTCTGCGGCGCAGTCTTGCAAGGGTTCTTCGACCTTCCGTCAGCTGAGATCATGACCGTACTCAAGGCCACGGGAAAGATGATCCGGACGATCCGTGAGATGGACGGGGTCGAGGTGATCGGCACGATGGATGACGATGAAACCATGGTCGGCACTTCACCCAATGGCTGGCCGTGGACATTCTATATCCTGGCCGATGTGCGCGATCGCGATACTGCGGTGGCAGTCTGCAATCTGTTCCGCACGACCGAAGTCGGCGAATACCGCCTGTGGAAATATATGCGGGTCGAAGCGCGACTGGGCCGTGAGCTGGTGATGCCTGAATGAGCGATCCCGTGATCCTCGAACGGCTCGACCGGCTGGAAAGCGAGGGCGCGATCCGGCGCCTGATCGCTCGCTATTTTGCGATCTGCGACGATCTTGGCCCAAGCACGCCATTCGAGGAATTGGGCGAGTTGTTCACTCAAGATGCGCTGTGGGAGGGCAAAGGACGCTACGCCAAGGCATTCGGCCAATATCAAGGCCGCAACGCCATCGTGGAGATGATCCGATCTTATTGCGAGCCGGCCCATTTTGCGATGACCGCGCATTTCTTATCCAACGAAGACGTCCAGGTCGAAGGCGATAGCGCCAAGGGCAACTGGATGATGCTGCAAACCAGTGATTACGCCTGCGGAACGTCCGATTTTCGCAGCGCACGCCTGACGATGCGTTTCGCCCGAAGCGAAGGTGTCTGGCGCATCGCCCAGTTTCGCACAGAGAATATTTTTTCGCGACAGGTCGAACCATGGAACGATGAAGAGAACATCGCCGTGCCCGAGCAGGTCGCCGACGGAGCCAAGCAATGAGCCAAATCGACTACGCCAGCCTCGTGAAAGAGGACCGCGTCCACACTTCGCTCTACACCGATCCCGAAATTTTCGAGGAAGAGTTCGATCGGATCTTCAACAGCACCTGGGTGTGGGTCGCACATGTCAGCCATATTCCAAACAAGAATGACTGGATCACCACCTATGTCGGCAAGCAGCCGGTGATCGTCAATCGCGACAAGGACGGGGTTGTGCGCGTCATGCTCAACCGTTGTCGCCACCGCGGCGCGACGATTTGCGAGGCGAAGAAGGGCAATGCACCGGGGTTCGTCTGCCCCTATCACGCGTGGACCTACGGCGTGGACGGCAGCCTCAAAGGATTGCCGCTTCCAAAAGGTTACAAGGATTTCGACAAGAGCGAATACGGCCTCGTAAACCTGCGGGTCGAATCCTACAACGGCCTGATCTTCGCGACCTTCAACGAGAATGCGCCGCCGCTGGAGGAATTCCTGGGCCGCGCCCGCCCATGGATCGACCTGTTCATGAAGCAGGGCGGCGGTTATCCCGTGAAAGTGCTGGGCGAGCATAAATTCACATTCCCCGGCAACTGGAAGATCCAGCTCGAGAATACGACCGACGCTTACCACTTCCCCATCGTCCACAAGAGCTTCCTCTCGTCGCTCGATGGCGACACCAGCGAGCTGTTCTCCTTCATGGATGCAGGTGGCTATGTCGAAGACCTCGGCAATGGCCATTCGGTGATGGTCATGATCCCCGAACTGGTCGATCTCGAGGAGAATCTCGACGAACCGGTTCCTGAGCGATTTGCTGCGCTGGCCGAGGATTTGCGCCAGGATCACAGCGAAGAGGAAGTCCGGCGAATTGTGCGCGCGGTTACCGGGTCGGGCTTCAATGTGAACCTGTTTCCCAACCTCGCGTGTTCGATGGCGTTCTTTCGTGTGCTGCGGCCCTTGTCGGTGGATCAGACTGAAATTCGTCATATCGCGATTGGCATGGATGGTGGACCTGCCGCCGCAAATCGCGCGCGGCTGAGGCTCCACGAACATTTTCAGGGCCCGATGGGTTTTGGCACGCCCGATGATGCTGAGGCGTGGGAGCGGGTCCAGCGCGGGTCTCAGGCAGGCGAGGACAATGTCTGGATCATGCTCAACCGGGGCGAGGACAAGACCGAAAGTAATGCCGGTGACGTGACTGCGGAAACCGGCATGCGCGCAGCCTATCAGATGTGGAAGAGGATGATGGTCCAATGAGCACGCTGCTTGCCGACAGCGACCTTGCACGCGCAGCCGAGTTTATCGCGCTTGAAGCCGACTTGCTCGACCAGCACGACTATCAGGAATGGCTGACGCTATGGGTCCCCGAAGGAAAATATGTCGTTCCGGTCGACCCGGACGAGACGAACTTCGACGACACGCTGAATTACGCCTATGACAATGCCGCCATGCGCGACATGCGCGTGCGGCGACTGAGCAGCGGCGAATCCATGTCCGCCTCACATGCGGCGCGGACATTGCGCAGCGTCTCCCGGTTCCGCCTGCTGGGGCGCGAAGCGAACGGCGATCTGCGGGTTCGCAACGCGCAGCTCCTCACCGAATACAAGTTCGAGAAACACCGTACCTACGCGGCCAATGTCGAATGGGTGCTGAGACCGACAAGCGACGGTTTCCGCATTGTCGATAAGGTCGTGCGTTTGCTCAACGGCGGCGACGCACTCGC
>SBHJ01000270.1 GCA_006226465.1 Alphaproteobacteria bacterium
TCGTTCAAGCCAAGCTCGGCCTTGATCTCGATCCCAATGATCGCAAAGATCGTCCAAACAGCGAAACAGACCGTGAAAGCAATAGTGCTGAGCCCCAATGCGCGGTTCTGTTCTCCGGCGCTGGCAATTTCCCGTGATGACATGACATGCTCCCTGAACCCGAAAGGTTGGCAGGGACGGCATCGAGTCGTTCGGTTCGTCTTTCTTTGACATTGATCAAACAGAACGCGGGGAGGGCGCCAATCAGGTTTCGACCTGATCCAGTTGGCTGCGGCGGATGAAATGGATCAATCAGATATTTGATAAATGTCAACTGAGATGGTAGGTGGCCCGTGTACTAGGGGGAGGTGAACGGTTTCGTGAGAATCGGCGAGAAGCCAGAGATTGCCCGGCTACCCCTGTTTCGGGAGATGGACGACGCGAAGCGGGAACGGGTCTTTGCAGGATCGTTCCTGCAGGTCTTCCCGCCGCAGCTGACACTGTTCGAGGTGGGTCAGCATGCCGACTTCCTCCACGTGCTGGTCGATGGCCTCGTCGAACTTTCAGCCACCAGCGGTGGACGCGACACAACGATGCGCATTGTCGAGCCGGTCACCAGCTTCATCCTGGCGGCAGTGGTCAACGATCTGCCTTATCTGATGACTGCGCGCACGCTCGAAGCATCGCGTATCCTGCTCGTCCCCGCAGCCCTGATCCGCGAAGTGATCCGGCAGGATACGGCGCTGATGCAGGCGACGATGCGCGAACTGGCGCTGGCCTATCGCGACCTCGTCCGCGCCCTGGCCGACATGAAGCTGCGCCAGTCCGCCGAACGGCTCGGCAACTACTTGTTGCAGCAAGCGGCGCAGGATGATGCCGGAAGAACTATACAACTGAGAGCGGAAAAGCGCCTGCTTGCTTCGCTGCTCGGCATGACGCCAGAGAACCTCTCTCGCGCTTTCTCCGCGCTGGCGGCACATGGCGTGCGTGTCGAGGGGAGCAGCATTTCGATCGTCGATAGCGATGCGCTGCGTGCCTTCGCACGGCCCGATCCGATCCCTGTATGAGCGCCTAGAACTTCGCCTCGACCTGCAACCACGCCTTGCGCGTGTTGGTTGCCAGATCCTTGGCATCGTAGCTGGCGAACTTCGCGAGCAGGCGGATCTGCTTGGTCAAGGGATAGGCGACCAGCGCGTTCCATTCGCTTCCATAGGAGAGATCGCCGCGGGTCGAATCGAAGTCGTGGTAGGCGACCCGCAAGGTCAGTCCCTTGAGTGCCAATCCCTCGCCGAACTTGTACGCAGCGTCCGCATAGAGATCGCGCAATCCGTTGGCAGGCGTGGAAAGGAACTTGTCGGCCCAGCCATTGAAGGCGTGCAGGGTCGCCAGCGGCGTCTGCAGGGATGCGGTCCCGTTACCTTCAAGGCGTTCGAGCCCTGCCTTCACGGTAAAGCCCGAGGCCGAAAAACCCGGCTCAAGCAGCAAATAGTCGAGTTCGAAATCCGCCGGGTTGGCGGCATGGTCGGACTGGCGCGCATATTCGGCGGTGTAGAGCAGCTTGCCGGCTTCCCCCACCGATTGTGCGCCAGCCATCCGCACCCCAATGGTCCTGCTGCTAGCGGCTGGAGCAGAAGGGATGTCCAGCCAGTAGCCATAGGCCGATAGGGTGCCGATATTCGCAATGTCGTATCCGACGCGCAGGCCATGAATGTCGTTGTCGCGCCAGATGCCCTGGGGCGAATCCGGACCGAAGATCCGGTTGACCCGCCAGGCATAGAGATAGTCCGCGGTCAGGCCCTTGACCGGCTTGACCGTCAGGCGGACCGCGTCGAGCGTCTGGTCATTCTGCCGCCAGCCGACCGAACCGATCCAGCGCTGGTTGTCGAGATTGACGGCCTGCCGACCTACGGTCGTCTCGATCGCTGCGTCGGGCCGCCACCGAAGATAGGCCTGGTTGAGCAGGATATCTGTAGGGTCCGCGACGACGGGAAACTGGGTCCGCCCGTTGACCGTGTCGTTGTAATCTTCTGGGCCAAGGCGGGAGATGGCTTCGCCTTCGACCAGCGCGCTGAACCCGTTCCACTCGCCAAGCTTCACGCCCGCCTTGACGCGCAGGGTCGAGGCGGTGGCGTCCTCCGGCAAGCCGTCCTGATCGACCAGTTCAAGCCGATAACGTATGTCGGCGTAAGGCGTGATGTCCGGATTTGCGTTAGTTTCGGCCTGCGCGACCGAGGGGACAAGCGCTGCAGCAATCAGCGCGGCGAGCGGAAGAATTGCTTGATTCATGTCTCCCGAATAGCTTCTGAGTCGTCAATGTGATTGATCTTTGTCAAAGACTGTTCTCGGCGATCAATTAGCATCCCGAGCATGACGGAACAGGATTTCACTCCGCTGACGCCTTCCGAGGCGCTGGATCGCCTGAAAGAAGGCAATCGCCGATTTCTTGAAGATGCCACGTACCAGCCACCAATGGACCGACTTCGTCGCTTGTACCTGGCGGCGGCGCAGCGGCCCTTTGCGGCCTATCTTTCGTGCTCGGATTCGCGCGTTCCACCCGAGCTGCTGTTCGAAAGAGGGCTGGGCGAACTCTTCATCGTTCGCAACGCTGGCAATACGCTGTGCGCGAGCTCACTTGGCAGCCTCGAATTCGCGGTCACGCAGCTTGAAGTACCACTGATAGTGGTCATGGGGCACGAAGCCTGCGGGGCGCTGCGCGCCGCTGTTGCGGTGGCACGCGAGCAGCGCCAGTTCTCGGGCAATGTCAGCAAGGTGCTGCAGTCGTTACTGCCCGCAGTGCTGGAGGCCGTCCCCTGGGCTCCCGATCTCGTCAACGCCGCCGCGCTTTGCAACGTGCGCAAGGTCGTGCGCGAACTGCACGAGGAAGCTTCTCCTGCGCTGCTCGAACCACAAGCTGCTGGACGGCTTAAGGTGGTTGGCGCCTACTATCATCTCGACAGCGGTCGGGTCGACTTCCTTGACAGCGCGGATTGACGGGATAGATGGACAACCGCGAGCGACTTGAACTGCGCCGCCACCGTATGGCCGAGGCGCCGCCGATCCTGCGCGGCGGCTTCCGCCCCTTTTTCCTTGGCGCGGGACTATGGGCGTTCGCTGCAATAGCGATCTGGCTCTGGTCGCTCGAGACAGGCGCGATGCGGATCGGGGCGCTCGACCCGCTAGTCTGGCACCGCCACGAGATGCTGTTCGGTTTCGTGGGCGCGGCCATTGCCGGTTTTGCGCTCACCGCGGTCCCCAACTGGGCTGGACGGCTTCCGATTGCCGGGTGGCCGCTCGCGGCAATTGCCTTGTGGTGGCTGACCGCGCGGATACTGCCTTTCGCGGTGCCCGACCTGCCGCATGCGCTTTTCGCGCTGGTCGACGGTGGTTTCTACCTGTTCCTGTCAGGCTTGATCTTGCGCGAGATAGTTCAGGCCAAGAACCGCAATCTATCCGTTGCTTTCGTGATCGGCTTGCCGACCTGGTGGACTATGCGAGTTCGGCAGGTCTAATTGCAAGCGAGCTGGGCTATCGTGCGGGGATTGCGCTTGCGGTTACCCTTGTCTCGATAATCGGTGGGCGGATCGTGCCGTCATTCACGCGCAACTGGATGCAGAAGGAGCAAACCAGCGGAGCGCTACCCAGTGCGCCGAACCGTTTCGATCTTAGGTGGTGCTTGTGACCGCTGCGGCGCTGGCCCTCTGGATGGTGGAAGGATCGACCCGCACAGCGGGTGCGGCAATCTTGCTCGCCGGTATCTTGCAAGTCGCGCGATTGGCGCGGTGGCGAGGATGGCGTACGCTCGCCTCGCCAATCGTGCTGGTGCTCCATCTCGGCTATGTGTGGGTGCCGCTCGGCCTGCTGCTGCTCGGCGCGACTGGCCTTGGTGCGCCAGTCCCGGCGAGCGCGGGTGTCCATGCGCTGACCGTGGGCGCGCTGGCGGGTATGATCCTGGCGGTGATGACGCGCGCTACTCTTGGTCATACCGGGAGAGTTCTCCATGCCGGGCCGGCAACCAGGGCAAGCTATCTCGCGCTTCATCTCGCAGCGACCTCTCGGATATGCGCAACCCTTATCCCTGCATACTACCTACCGCTGCTGCATTGTTCGGCAGCCCTGTGGGTGGCGGCCTCTGGCCTATTCCTTTTCGCCTATGCCCCATTGATGCTACGCCCTCGCGCTGACAATTGAGCAAAAGACCGATTCCATCCCACAATGAGTGGCAGATCGTTGCTTCCTCGAGCGAAATTCAGCTGTGGCACACTGTCTGCAAACGTCAGTATCTCCAGCCCCATGGCCTAAGTCGGGCTATCCGCAGCCGGCCCAATTTCTGTCGATCGCAACACCTCTGAGCAGTAGATCATCACTCTCTGGATCGGTCAGTCGCGCTAGTGAAACGACTTGGCGCAAAGTCCGCTTTCTGGGGGTATCAGTGGGGTATTTTCGAGGCGGCGGAGTGATTTATTCAAGTTTATCATATAGTTTTGCGTTCACTATAAGTTCCTCCTCCGCTACCAGGAAATAGCGTCCGCATAGGTTCGCTTGAGTTCGCATGGGTCCGGATTTTTGACCCAAATCACTGATTTCGATAACAGATGTGTTACCACGCCAATCCGTAAGGTGTCGAGCTGAGAGCCGGTGCGCTGCCATGTGGCTTCTACAGTTCTTTCAGTTTGATTTTGGCGCAGAGCTGTTCGATCGGGTTCAGGTCGAGGCTGTAGGGCAGGAGGAATTGCTCGACATGGGCGGTGAAGCTCTGGCGGTGGATCGTGCCGTCGAGCGCACAGGGGCGTCGATCCGATCGTGATACAGCGCGGCAGGGACGGTGAGCGTACGCCTCTTGCCGAAGAGAGCCTTGGCGTGCAGCCATTGCCCCCGCGGGCTGTGGCCATGGGTGTGGGTCATGTTGGTCTTGGCCCAGATCTTGTTGATGAAGCTAAGGCGCTTGGGATCAGGCCGCCGCTGATATTTCTTCCAATTTGCTGGCCGCCGCGCGCCGAACAACCAGAGGCCATCGCCGCAACCACAAGATCACGCTCTAGCAATCTTCCGAATGGTTTAGACTGCGACCTATTTCCGGGATTGAATGACGCTAACCACCCGGCTGACGCGGGTCCCGTTCCAGCTTGTGGTGCGCAGGTGAACGCCTATTTCCGGCTCGATTGCACAATGCTCCAGTGCCACCCAACCCCGTCGGGAGCCGCATTGCACGGGCAGGCCCGGGATATCGGTATTGACCTGCAATTTGCCATCGACGAATTGTGCGCCGGGAGGTGGCAGGCGATAGCTCCAATCCGCGAGCTCGAGCTTGGTGAGCTCCTTGGCCGCGATCAGGCTGGCAAATCTGTTCCAGTCGCGCTGCATCGCGGTCTGCCTGTCTGTATCGAGCACCGGATCGCCAAATGTCACCTGTCGCCCCGCATGATCGTAAGGAATTTCCCACCCGGCCCGGCTCCAAGTGCGTTCGGCGAGCGCCAGCATGCGAGGGAAAATCTGGTAGCCGAGCGTCTCGCGGTCGCGCACGGTCTCGCTCCAGATGTG
>SBHJ01000223.1 GCA_006226465.1 Alphaproteobacteria bacterium
GCCGACAGTCAGGTTTGGTGAGGTAGCCTTAGGTCGCGAATAGCATATCGTCGCTGGCGAAGGCTTTCATTTCCAGGGCGTTGCCCGCCGGATCGCGGAAGAACATGGTTGCCTGCTCGCCCGGTAGGCCTTTGAACCGGATGGTCGGTTCGATCACGAATTCGGTCCCGGCGGCGCGCAGGCGATCGGCCAGCGCCTGCCAGTCCTCCATCGTCAGCACGATGCCGAAATGCGGCACCGGCACGCCATGCCCATCGACATGGTTGCTGGCGCGGTCGCCCGCTTCGCCCGGCGCAAGATGCGTCACGATCTGGTGGCCGTAGAAATCGAAATCGATCCACTCGTCAGAAGATCGACCTTCGGCGCAACCCATCGCACCGCCATAGAAGGCGCGCGCGGCGGCAAGATCGTCAACGGGAAATGCGAGGTGGAAGGGCCGCAAGGTCATAAAGCCTCCGTCACCCCTGCGAAGGCAGGGGGCCAGGTCCGCTCAACAGTGAGCGTCGCATGTGATGGTAATGTCCGAGCATCGTCGCAAGCCTTATCTGGATCCCCGCCTGCGCGGGGATAACGAATTGGCGACTGCGTTCAGCCTCGACAGCGCGTTGATGAACGACTAGGGCGAAGCGCAACAGATCGGAGCACGTCCATGAAGCTGATCGTCGGCAACAAGAACTATTCCAGCTGGTCGATGCGCGGCTGGCTCGCGGTCAAGCAGTCCGGCCTCCATTTCGAGGAACTGACCGTACCGATCATGGGTGAAGATTGGGACGCGATGAAGCGCGACATGGGCGAGGTCCAGCCGTCGTCAGGCAAGGTGCCGATCCTGTGGGATGGTGACGCGGTGATCTGGGATAGCCTCGCCATAATGGAATACCTGGCCGACAAGGTCGGGCGTGATCGCTTCTGGCCCAAGGAAGAGGTCGCGCGCGGAATGGCGCGGGCCATGGTTGCGGAAATGCATAGTTCCTACCTCGCGCTTCGGCGCGAGTGCCCGATGAATGTGCGGGGGCGTATCCAGCTTGAAGATCTGAGCGACGCGGCCAAGCATGATGTCGTGCGCATCCTCAGCCTGTGGGCAGAGGCGCGCGCGCGGTTTGGGCAAGGCGGGCCGTTCCTGTTCGGCACATTTGGAGCGGCTGATATCTTCTATGCGCCCATTGTCTCGCGCTTCGTCACCTATGGCATTGCCGTGCCCGGATTCGCCCAGGCCTATATGCAGACAGTGTGGGAGCATGACTGGCTCAAGGAATGGATCGCCGCTTCCGAAGCCGAAGAATGGGTGATCGAGCAGTTCGAGAAGGAACCGGCCTAGGGAATGCGGTCCGCGGGGTAACGCGTGCCGTCCTTGTGGGCATAGCCATCGGGATCGAACACCATGTCGATATCGGGATATTCACCCCAGTCTTCTTCACGCGACCCGGCGCTAATCGCCACGAAGACGCAATCCGTGTCGCTGCGGTTCTGCAAATGATGGCCATTGCGTACGCCGGCAGCCCAGGCCAGCACGTCGCCGGGGCGGATCACGCACTCGCCGCCATCTTCGACCAGCACGGCCTCACCAGCCAACATCACCAGCAGCTCGTCCTCGGCAGCATGCCAATGGCGCTGGCTCGACCATGCACCGGGTTTGAGCACCACATGGCTTGCGCCCATTCTGGTCAGCCCAGCAACTGGCGCAAGGCGGCGATACCAGCGGCCCTGCACCTCGGCATTATGGGGCGCGGGATAGCCTGTGACATTGGTCTGGGGAATCGCATCGAGATCAAGCTTGGGCATGGGGGCAAACTCCTGCTAGGCGCCTCATCATGAACCAAGTCGCTGACCTCGCCAATCGGCTTATTGCCGCGCCCAGCGTGACACCCGCGACGGGCCTGGTGTTCGACGTACTTGAGGCCATGCTCGGCCCGTTGGGATTTGAGGTGCATCGCTTCCAGAGCGGGGATGGAGAGATCGGCAGCGACCATGCACCGGTCGAGAATATGTTCGCGATCCGGCGTGGACCGGATGGTTCAAGGCACTTCGCCTTCGCCGGGCACCTTGATGTCGTCCCCCCGGGGGAAGGCTGGACGGCGGCTCCCTTCGCGCCAGAGGTTCGCGGCGAATTGCTCTTTGGCCGCGGCGCGGTCGATATGAAGGGGGCGATCGCCGCAATGGTGGCAGCAGTGGAGCAGGTGCCGCAGGACGCCGGCACGATCAGCTTCATCATCACCGGGGACGAAGAAGGTCCGGCGCTCCACGGCACGCGCGCCTTGATCGACTATATGCGCGAACATGGCCACCAGCCGGACCTGTGCCTGGTGGGCGAGCCGACCAGCGTTAACCGGCTGGGCGACACGATGAAGATCGGGCGGCGCGGATCGGTCAACATCTGGCTCGAGGTCGAGGGCAAGGAAGGCCATGTCGCCTATCCGCATCTGGCCGATAATCCGATTTCGCGCATGGTGGCGATGTTGTCAGAGCTCAACGGGCTGCATCTCGATGACGGGACCGAATGGTTCCAGCCCTCCAATCTCGAGATCACCAATGTCGATGTCGGCAATCCGGCGACCAATGTCATTCCCTCGCGCGCGCAGGCACGGCTCTCGATCCGCTTCAACGATCGCCATTCGGGCGCATCACTGGTCAGGCAGGTGACCGAGATTGCGGCCAAGCACGGCGGCACTGTGCGACCAATGATCTCTGGTGAACCCTTCCTCACATCTCCTGGTGAGTTTTCTGCGATTATCGCCGAAGCGGTGAAGGCAGAAACCGGGCTCGATCCCGAACCTTCGACCAGTGGGGGAACTTCAGATGCGCGGTTCCTGCGCGCAGTGTGCCCGGTCATCGAATTCGGGCTGTGCAACGCGACCATGCACAAGCGCGACGAAGCAGTTGCGCTTGCCGATCTCGATGCGTTGGCGCGGATCTACGCGCGCATCGCCAGGGCGGCGCTGGATTCCTGGCGCGGGGTTGTGCCCGGGCAGCGGTGACCCTAGGCTGACCCCCGTTCATCCACGCGATGCAAGAAACATAACGAGAGGGAACACATGGACCGGCGGCTGACACTCTACATCCTGATCGGCATGATATTGGGCGTGATCGTGGGTCAGATCATGCATCTCACGCTCGATCCTGCGGTGATCAAGGAAAGTGTGGCGCCCTGGCTCAAGCTTCTTTCCGACATCTTTCTCAACCTCATCAAGCTGCTCGTCGCCCCGCTGATCCTTGCAACGATTGTCGTGGGTATCGCCCATATGGGGGATTCGTCTGCGCTTGGCCGGATCGGATTTCGTGCCATTGCATGGTTCATCACGGCAAGCCTGGTATCGATTGGCTTGGGACTGGTCATGGTCAACCTGTTCCAGCCGGGGGTCGGCGCGCCAATCCCCGACGCGGCGGCTGCCGTATCAGCGGTGGGCGAGGTGAAGGAACTCAAGGCGACCGAGTTCATCCTTTCGGTGTTTCCGAAGAATGCCTTCGAGGCGATGGCGACCAACAATATCCTCCAGATCCTGGTCTTCTCGCTGTTCGCGGGCGTTGCCTTGTCGGCGATCGGGGCGAAGGGAACGCCGCTGGTTCGCGGGGCCGAGGCGCTAGCCGAGATGATGCTGCAGATCACGGGCTATGTGATGCGCGTGGCCCCACTCGCAGTGTTTGGAGCCCTGGCCAATGTGGTGGCAGCAAGCGGGCTGGAAATTCTCAAGACCTATCTCGAGCTCTTGGTTGAATTCTATCTCTCGTTGGTCTTGCTGTGGATCATCCTGCTCACGCTTGGCGCGATCTTCCTGCGCGAACGGATCTTCCGCCTGATCCGTTATATCCGCCAGCCGCTGCTGATCGCTTTCTC
The DNA here is from genome assembly GCA_006226465.1 of Alphaproteobacteria bacterium. Lineage (GTDB taxonomy): Bacteria > Pseudomonadota > Alphaproteobacteria > Sphingomonadales > Sphingomonadaceae > Erythrobacter. Next base: position 3,830 of record SBHJ01000223.1, read on the forward strand.
GACCGCGAGCAGCGAGGCGGCTCTGCCCAAGATGTTCGAACAGCTCGACCGGTTCGGCGTGCCGCGCCGGATTTCGGGCTTCATGCTGCCGCTCGGCTATTCATTCAATCTCGATGGTTCGATGATGTACAGCAGCTTTGCGACGATCTTCATCGCGCAGGCCTATGGCATAGACCTGCCCATCGGCACACAGATCCTGATCTTGCTGACCCTGATGGTCAGTTCCAAGGGGATCGCTGCGGTACCTCGCGCAAGCCTTGTGGTTATCACAGGAACGCTCGCCATGTTCGGCCTGCCGGTGGAAGGCGTGGCGATCATCCTGGCGATCGACCAATTCCTCGACATGGGGCGCACCGCGACCAATGTTGTCGGCAATGCGGTTGCAACTTCGGTGATCACAAAGTGGGAAGGCATGCTCGAGGTCGAAGAGCCAGAGTTTGTCGAGCACCCGCATGCACCCGCGCACACGGTCGCCAGCGGCAAGGCCGGCTTGGAACTGGACGAATCAAATTTCGAAGAAAGCTAGCTTCCCGCTATTCGGGCGCATCCGCTTCGCAGTTTTCGGTACAGCGGGTTGCCGCTGACGGTCGAAATCCCCCGCTGACCTTGATCGTCGCCCCGTTATCGACCTGGTAGGCGCTGGCATCGGTACCTTCGAGCGCATCGCCCGTGCCGATGACCGTGGTGACCACCGAAGGGGCACCGCGGCGGCTTCGGCGTGACTTGGCGCGGTTGCGGGTGGGCGTGGCGGATCGAATTACCGAGGTCGCTGAATCGATGCTTCCGGAAACCGCCGTACCCAGCGAGCGGCTCGCCCTGGCCTGGGTCGATCCGGTGCCGGATAGAATCACAGCAGTTTCGGAAGCGTCCTGCGCAAAGGCGGAAATGGGGAGGGCCATCGCGGTGGCCATGAGGCATAGCCCCAGCCGGTTTCTCTTGGTCATTCTATCGCCTCCCTGTTGGGGTGCAGAATTCAGCTCTTCACGGTTTTCGGCGATCCGGTCTATTGGCCCTTCTTCGGGTCCTGTAGCACTTTTTCACGAAAACTGCACAGATCGCTGACCTTGCAGCGCCAGCACTCTGGCTTACGCGCCTTGCAGACATAGCGTCCGTGCAGGATCAGCCAGTGATGTGCATGCAGGCGGAAGGGTTGTGGCACGCGTTTTTCGAGCTTGGCTTCGACCGCTTCGGGGGTCTTGCCCTTGGCGAGCCCGGTGCGGTTGCCCACTCGCAATATATGGGTGTCGACCGCAAAGGTTTCTTGGCGGAACCAGCAATTGAGCACGACATTGGCGGTTTTTCGGCCAACGCCGGGCAGCTTGACCAGCTCCTCGCGGCTGTCCGGAACCTCGCCGCCATATTGAACGACCAGCAGCTGGCTGAGCGCGATCACGTTCTTGGCCTTGGAATTGAACAGACCAATCGTCTTGATGTGCTCTTTCAGCCCATCCTCGCCCAGCGCCAACATCTGCTGCGGCGTCTTGACCTTGGCGAACAATGCGCGAGTCGCCTTGTTCACCCCGACATCGGTCGCCTGCGCCGAAAGAGCGACGGCCACCACCAGCTGGTAGGCATTGCCGTATTCCAGCTCGGTCTCAGGTGCAGGATTGTCCTCCGCCAGCCGGCGGAAGAATTCGAAAATCTGGTCCTTGGTCAT
>SBHJ01000088.1 GCA_006226465.1 Alphaproteobacteria bacterium
GAACCTGCAAGCCAGGCTACTCTGCCGCGTCGCGCTCTTCCTCGCGCTCGGTAGCCTGCCGCGCCCACATTTCCGCGTACAGCCCGCCTTTCGCCAATAACTCGGCGTGGGTGCCCTGTTCGGCCATTCGACCATGGTCGAGCACGATGATCTTGTCGGCATCGGCGATGGTCGACAGGCGGTGTGCGATAGCGATGGTTGTCCGCCGCTCGGAAACACGATGAAGCGTTGCAAGGATATCCTGCTCAGTACGGCTATCGAGCGCGCTGGTCGCCTCGTCGAGCAACAGGACCGGCGGGTTCTTGACCAAGGTACGGGCGATGGCGACCCGCTGCTTTTCGCCACCCGAGAGTTTTAGCCCGCGTTCGCCCACTTCGGTATCGAACCCCTGCGGCAGCTTTTCGATCAGCGGCGCGATAGCGGCACCTCGCGCTGCCTCGCGCACCTGCGTTTCACTTGCGTCTGCGCTGCCATAGGCGATGTTGTAGCCGATTGTGTCGTTGAACAGCACGCTGTCCTGCGGGACGATGCCGATCGCTGCACGTAAAGATTGCTGGGTGACCTGGCTAATGTCCTGACCGTCGATCAGGATCCGCCCGGACTGCGGGTCATAAAACCGGAACAGCAGCCGCGCGATCGTGCTCTTGCCCGCGCCGGAAGGCCCGACGATGGCGACATGTGATCCGGCAGGGACTTCGAAGCTCAATCCGTTGAGGATCGTGCGGCCTGGTTCATAGCCGAACACGACGTCTTCGAAGGTAATGCTGGCGCGCTTCACTGCCAGTGCCGGAGCCCCGGGTTTGTCGGTCACCTCAACTGGCGAATCCATCAACCGGAACATTTCGCCCATATCGACCAGGCCCTGGCGGATAGTGCGATAGACCATGCCCAGCATATCGAGTGGGCGGAATAGCTGCATAAGGTAGGTGTTGACGAACACCAGATCGCCCACGGTCAATCGGCCCTGGCTCCAGCCCCAAACGGTGAATCCCATTGCACCCGCCATCAACAGGTTGGTGATCAGTGACTGTGCGATGTTGAGCGCACCCAGCGAGTTCTCCGAGCGAACTGCCGCTTCGGCATAGGCGCGCGCAGTCTGGGCGTAGCGAGCTTCTTCACGGTCTTCGGCGCCGAAGTATTTGACGGTTTCGTAATTCAGCAACGAGTCCACCGCCCGGTGCAATGCCTTGCCGTCGAGCTCGTTCATTTCGCGCCGCAACTTGGTGCGCCATTCGGTAATCTGCCGGGTCGCCGTGACATAGGCGACTACGGCGATTGCGGTTGCCGCCACCAGTTCCCAGCCAAAATTGAGGTAGAAGATCACGCCCACGGCCAAGAGCTCGATCACCGTCGGTGCGACGTTGAACAACATGAAATAGAGCATCACGTCGATGCTCTTGGTCCCACGCTCAATCACCTTCGTGACTTCGCCCGTGCTGCGCGACAGGTGGAACCGCAGCGACAGACGGTGCAAGCGACGAAAGACATCCTGCGCCAGCATCATGGTGGCGGTCTGGCCCACCCGTTCGAAAGCGATGTTGCGCAGATTATCGAATGCAACGCCGGCAAATCTTCCGGCTGCGTAGGCCAGGACCAGCGCCAATGCGGCCATTGCCGCCCCATTTGTGGGCGTGGCCATGGCATCGACCGCATATTTATAGGCAAAGGGCAGCGCGAGCGTTATCGCCTTGGCCGCGAGCACCAGGGCGAATGCGATCGTGATGCGCAGCTTCAGTTGGGGCCGGTCATTCGGCCAAAGGTAGGGCAGGAACCGCCGCAAGACTGCCCAGCCGTCTACCTCTATTCGCTCGTCTTCTGCTGTGTCTGGCGGCATGATCGCCCAGATGTGGGGGCAGCCGCGCCGCGTGGCAAGCCAAAGTCACAAAGTAGCCTGCCCTCAAAGACGGGTCGCGTATCCACCGGCGGGCCAGACATTCTGCATCCCGTGCGGCAGATCGAACAATATCTGGCGGTTAGAGAAATCTATCGCCACCCGGTCAAACAGGCGCAGGCTTTGCATCCCAAGGGACAGGACCGGTTGATTGGTGAAACCGAGCTCCTTGAAGGCAGGTGTGTCCGCATAGGTGATCGCGACGTTGGTGAATTGCATGCCCTGGATTTCGAGCGTGCGCGCATATGACATTGGTGCAATCAAGGCCGCGCCGTTGACATCCATCGCCTTCACCTCTCTGGCGCGGCGCTGGCGTATCTTCTCGCGCAAGGCGAGATTGGCGACACTACCTTGCGAGCCGGTATCGACAATCACCGTGGTGCGCACACCGTCGACAAGCGCATTTGTAATCAATAACTGGCCATGCTTCGATTTGGCTCGAACTACGATCTCATAGCCACGGCGGCTGGCCTTCTCCGGCGCGTCCACCACCGACATCGTTTCAGTGCGGAAATCGATCAGCACGCGCATATCCTGCAAGCTATCAAGGCCCAAAATGCCATCCGCGCCGACATGGTCGCGCAGCAGCAACGGAGCGTTAAAATCGTAGATGGTGCGAGTGCCAAGGCCAAGGCTCTCCACCTCGACCATGCCAACCTCGCGCCGGCTGGCCATACCGACGATGATCGCCGTACCAGCCGATGGTAAGGCCACCTGGCTGTGCACGCGATCGGTCACAACGGTTGCCTGTGACCCGGTATCTATCATGAAATTGAAGGGGCCAACTCCATCTATCGTTACCGGAACGGTCAGCCGTTCATGAAAGTCCTCGTCGATGTTGATGACTTCAGGGGCGGGCTCGGTGATGCCTGGCGCAGCAGCCTTGTCGTTGGCGGTCTCAGCCAGGGGGCCGATCATCCACAGCGCCAGGGCGGATGAGAGCAAAATCTGGTACATATGGCATCCTCGTTTGCGTGACCGCCTGGGGATTGGGGATACGGTGCGGCATCGCTTCCACTGCACAGGATACCAATATTCGGATGCCTGCGCAATTTTGTTGCAGACCCATAGGCATTAGATCGATCAAGGCGGGACAGGCTTCGACCGGCGCCTTGGCTACGGGAGGATTACGAGACAAATTCGGCTGGAAACTCAGTCGGACAGGCCTATAGCCGGTGCATGATTGCCAATAGTGACGCTCAACATTCCCAAATCTGCGTGATCGTATTGGCTCACAATGAAGAACGCCGGATCAAGACCTGCCTCGACAACCTGCCCATCGGCCGGGATGGCGTGGCCGTGCATGTCGTGGTCAACGGGTCGCGCGACCGAACGGCAGATATTGCGCGCAGCTACAGAGACGTAGCCGTCCACGACTGGGAACAGGGCGGCAAGTCGCGCAGCTGGAACCGGATCATGCTCGACACCCCGGGGATCGAGGCGGAGTGCTTCGTCTTTGTCGATGGCGATGCGGAGGTACTGCCGGGTTCGATCGATGCATTGTGCGAGGTACTAGCGCAGCCCGGCGTAAATGCGGCTGCGGGTCTTCCAACGAATGGCAGGAAGGTCGATGAATATCGCGCCAGCATGGTCCGGGATCACGGGCTGTTCGGCGATCTCTACGCATTAAGCGGCGATTTCGTCCGACGTTTGCGCGCCAGCAGCCTGCGGCTGCCCGAAGACCTGGTCGGAGACGACGGTTTGATCGGCGCGCTCGCCAAGACCGACCTGGGGCACGAGCGGGAATGGCGCAATGAGCGGGTCATGCCAGTGGTGGCCGCCGGTTTCCTATGCGAGCCGGTGAACCTCGACCTGGACAGCTTGAGAATGCAGGCCAAGCGGATGCGCAATTACAGTACGCGCCATTTCCAGAATTTGATCATCTCCGACATCATGCGAGGCGAAGGGCCTGCGGCCTTGCCGAAGCGGATGGTCGATCTTTATCCCCGCTACGTACCGGGGTTCAGGCCGCGCTGGGATCCGCGGTTCTACTGGTTTGATCGGCAGGCGCTGGCACAGATGCGTCACGCGTGCGCAGCATAGACCAGGTCTCGGTTATGATATGCGGCCAGAAGAACCACAGGACTGCCGCATAGGTAGCTGCCCCGACAAATCCTTGCAGTACCAGTTCGAGCAGCGGCGAGTCTGGCTTGAAGACATACTCGGATGCCAAGACGACTGCCACCATGGCGGCATTTGCAATCAAGACTGGTGCGAGTTGGGTCGCTAGACGCGCAAAGCTGAGCCCGATCACCGGAAGGGTCAGTCGAAGGGTGAGGATCAGCAAGAGAGGGGCAGCAACCCACCAGGCATGGACCAACCCGATCGGGCCAGATGAAATCGCGATTAGGAACGCGACGGGGAAGATCACGGCGCCTGTTCCGTTCGACATCAAGTAATATTTGGGTTGACCCATGGCATTGGTGGTGGGGCTGCAAACGATCTGTAGCGCCATGGCTGGCATGGCCAGCGCGAGCCCGGATACGAAAGGTGCCATTTCGACCCATTTCGGCCCGAACAAGGTCAGCACTGCCGGTTCCGCTGTGAGCGCCAGACCTAGATAGATCGGCGTGGTCACAAGCAGCACGGTACGTGCAGTCTTGAGAAAATAGGGCGCGAGCGGCTCGCCGCGGCGATGCAGCTCGGCATAGGCCGGGAAGGCAACCTCGTTGATCGGCGGAAGAAATCGTCCGGTGATGATCAGCGTGAGGAACAACGATTCGGCGTAGAGCCCAAGGTTGTGTGTATCCAGCAGGCGGCCGGCAATAAAGATATCGCTCTGGCTCTGCATTACCCAGAACAGCTGGCAGATGGTCAAGACTCCGCCAAACCGCACCAGATCGCCCGCGCCGCGCAGGTCGAACACTGGCGGGACAAAGGACTTGGCGGCAATAGTCAGGGCAACCGCGCGAAACAGGTAACCCGCGATCGGGGCATAGACCAATGCCCACACGCCAAATCCGAGCCAGGCCATTGCCAAAGCAACGACCGCGGCGATTATCGCGGCAAGCAGGCCGATCTTGCCCTGAACCTTGAACTCAAGCCGCTTGGCGAGGAGGCCGGATGGCAGTGCAGTGAAGGGGACAGTCAAGAAGATCACGGCTTGGATGCGCAGCATGTGGGCGACCAGCGGTTCCTGAAAGTAGTCCGCCATCAGCGGAGCGCTGATAAACTGGAGTGCGGCTAGCGTTCCGTTGAATGCGAGCAGCAAGCCGAATACCTGCCCGATCCGACGCTCGTCGACATGCTCGGCCTGGATCAGCGAAGTAGCGAAGCTGTAGCCATTGAGGAAGGCGAGCACCGAAATCACAACCTGGGTCATTGCGAAGAGGCCGTAATCGGTCGGTTCAAGCAAACGAACCACCATGATGGTGGAAGTCCAAGCAATGACTTGCGCCACGATCTGCGTGCCCCAGCGCCAGGCGATCGCCGAACGAACTCGCGCGGCGAATCCGGAAGATCCGTCGCTGGAATCGGGTGAAATGGGCGGCCCTGCCATATCCATCACGACCGCGTTAACCGAGAAAGATGAAGAAAATGCGCCATTTTGCGGTCTGGAGAAGGCTCATTCGCCAGCGGCGCCGTGAG